>CAZLRN010000298.1:0-6178 GCA_964561715.1 uncultured Spirochaetales bacterium | reverse complement strand
ATGCCCTGCCCCATTCGGCGTAGAGAATCCGGCGAATGCCCGGTTATGTCCTTCAGATACCGAACCACGGGCTCATCGGGCATGAACACTGCGCCCAGCCCTTCGGCCTCCTTGCGAATGTTGGAATCCGGCTGGGGATGCCGATCCGAATAGGCGGATTGAAAATTTACAGCATAGACCGCAGTCCCTTTGGGCATGGCGCGGGCGATCGTCAGGGCCGAGCTCCCGCTCGTTGTGGCCACGGCCACCGCATCAATGCCGCCCCGCTTCACCCTCTCGGCAACGATCTGCGCCAGCTCCTCGGTGTTTTGGCGGCCCGAGGTCCTAAAATAGGTTATCGAGCCTTGAATCGAATCCGCCATAGACAATCCTCCTTTGCGCCTTGCTATTTCATTGTCAGTACACCTTATCGTTGGCTGCGCCCACAACCCTAGCAATTTAGCCCATTTTTTATATGCAGCCAACTGCTTGCTCCGCAAGCTGCTTGCGGAGCAAGCTGCTTGAGGAACAAGCTTGTGGCAATTACTTCGCAAAATCTTGTTGAAGAAACAAGATTTTGCTCCATAATTGCACATTACGGGAAGGGAAGGAAGTCTTTTTTTTAAGCCGCAATAATGCGGGTAGGCCGCAATAATGCGGGTAGGCCGCGATTCGTGGGTAGGCCGCAATAATGCGGGAATTCGGATACCGTACCGGCTAAGAAAGGGAAGAGAACGAACAATGAGCGCGCGTGTCTATGCTTTCGGATTCACTGCAGAGGAAGAGAAGCGGATCAATACTCGCTTTTCGGAGATGGGAATCCCGGAAATCGTCAGGATCGATAAGAGTCAAGGATCGGTCAAACTGAGGGATATCATCGAAGAGGGAACATCTGGCGAGGGCGAGATGGAGTTGGATGAGCGCATTGTCCTATTTAATGAGGTGTCGGAGCGAGGAGTCTACGCATCGATGCAAGAGATCAAATCCCTCGACGTACCGAAGCCCGTCTTTGCCGTTGTCACCGAGAACTCGATAGAGTGGACCTTCGAAGAATTGGCAAGCCACCTGCTGCAGGAGAAGAGGGCTTTCGAGAAGGGCAAAGCCGATCCCGATGGCGGCTGATAAGCGCTGTAATCTAATACGACAACCTCGAGTTATCAATATGAATCGTAGCCCGGGGAGGGTGCTAGGGCATAAGAAGATCCGTTGGATTCTGAAGAGGGAATTTATTACCTTAAGCGCATATTCGATCTGCCGCGCCACCCGTTGCTACCTGGAAACGGCGGAGCAATAGAGATGATATTGTTATGGCCTAAGGAGGACAGAGACATGCTAAAGGTAGGAGACAAGGCTCCGGAGTTTGATCTGGAAGATCAGAATGGAAAGCGGATCAAGCTTTCCGATTACAGGGGAAAGAAGCTGCTTCTCTACTTCTATCCAAAGGCGGACACACCGGGCTGCACGAAGCAGGCTTGCAGCATTCGAGACTCATCGGAGGAGCTGAGCTCAAGCGGATTGGCTGCTCTTGGAATCAGTCCTGACAAGCCAAATAGCCAGAAAAAGTTCGATGACAAATATGGGCTGGGATTCCCGCTGCTTTCCGATACGGATCATGCCGTGGCGGACGCTTATGGGGCGTGGGGAGAAAAGAAGATGTATGGAAAAACCTACGAGGGAATTATACGTTCCTCATTTCTCATCGATGAGGAGAGCAAGATCGAGCAGGCCTGGTACAAAGTGAAGCCGGAAGATACGGTGCCCTCGGCGCTAAAATCGCTGTAGTGGTCACAGAGCTGAAGCTCTGGACGCTCTGTAGAGAGAAACGATATGATGCATCCATTCCATATGCACAGGGATGGATCGTAATCGATGATTCGAATTAACGAAAACTATACCAAGCTTCAATCGTCCTATCTCTTCTCTGACATAGCTCGCCGCGTTGCGGAGTTTCAAAAATCCCATCCGGATGTCGAAATCATTAAGCTGGGAATAGGAGATGTGACGCGGGCACTACCGGCCGCATGTGTCGATGCTTTCGAGCGGGCTGTGCGGGAGATGGCCGAAGACAGCACGTTCAGGGGATACGGACCCGAGCAGGGATACGATTTCCTGCGGGAGGCCATAGCGAAGCATGACTACCAGGCTCTTGGAGCCGATATTGCAGCTGACGAAGTCTTTATCAGTGATGGAGCCAAATGCGATACGGCGAACATACAGGAGCTCTTTGCAGGTGATGTAAAGATCGCCGTTCCGGATCCGGTCTATCCCGTTTATGTCGACTCCAGCGTGATGGGTGGAAGGACCGGAGAGTGGAATAGCGGCAGATACGAGGGTCTCGTATATCTCGAAGCCACAGAATCAAACGATTTTGTACCGGATCCTCCAAAGGAAAAGGTGGACCTCATCTACCTCTGCTTTCCTAACAATCCCACAGGGGCAACGATCGACCGCCAGGCCCTGACTTCGTGGGTCGAATACGCCGTAGAGAATAAGGCTTTGATTCTCTACGACTCAGCCTATGAAGCCTTTATCAGCGAGGACTCTATTCCGAGATCGATCTATCAGATACCTGGGGCGCGGGATGTGGCCATCGAGTTTCGAAGCTTCTCCAAAACCGCAGGATTCACCGGGACGCGCTGTGCTTATACGGTGGTGCCCAAGAGCTGCTGCGCCTACGATTCATCAGGCAAGGCGCATCCTCTGGCACAGCTTTGGAATAGACGCCAGACTACAAAATTCAATGGGGTCTCGTATCCCGTTCAACGAGCAGCCCAGGCAGTCTACTCTCCAGAGGGACAGAAGCAGGTTAGGGAGCTGATCGATTACTACATGGCAAACGCTCGCAGGATCAAGGACGGCATGATAGAGATCGGTTATGCCTGCGCCGGAGGCAATCATTCTCCCTATATCTGGGTCAAGGGATGGGAGGATTCCTGGGAGTTTTTCGATCTGCTCCTGGAGCGCGCTGGAGTTGTCTGCACACCGGGAAGCGGTTTCGGACGATGCGGCGAGGGCTACATCCGAATCAGCTCTTTTAACAGCCACGAGAAGGTTGAGAAGGCTATGGAGAGAGTACATTCTGCTTTACAAAGTCCTTGAAGTCTTGGTAGGCGCTCAGAACTTTCTCGAGGTTGAAATAGGTTCTTTTTCTATCTTTTTCTCTAACCGCTTTCTCGAGCTCCGAAGCAAAATCACCCAATCGCCTGATCTCGAGATTCCACGCGCTGCCTTTGATTGAGTGAGCGATCTCTCTTATGGTGTGGAAATCCTTTTTTGATTGAGCCTCTTTGAGAGCGATCGCATCTCCATCGACCTTTTTGATAAACTCCCGGATAACCTTGAGCACGACGTCTCGTTTGCCCATGAAGATTTCTACGGCTCCGTCCATGTCGAAGATGGGGGGCAAGGCTTCATCGGAATCCTGTGCTTTCGGCGCGGAGGATTCAATCTTGTCTCCCTTATGTTCTGCTACCGGGGATATGGGAGCTTCGGGGGAATGACTCGTCCATTTCTCGACAACGGGCATGATATCCTTCTTTTTGAAGGGCTTCGTGACAAAACCATTCATGCCCGCATCCGTCGCTCTCTGCATCTCCTCTTTCAACGCGCTGGCTGTGACGGCGACTATGGGCACCTCGATCCCTGCCTCTCTTATGGCGATCGTGGCTTCGAGGCCGTTCATGTTCGGCATCTGGATATCCATGAAAATCAGATCGAATTCCTTCTCCTTGGCCAGTTTGAGGGCTTCCTCGCCGTCGTTCGCTACCTCGATCGAGTAACCCTCTTTTCCCAAAATCGACTTAAAGAGGGTCTGATTCACGATGTGGTCTTCGGCGATGAGGATTCTGATGTTCTTTCTCTGCTCCATACTCTCGCCGGCTGGGACGCCGGCCGGCCCCAGCCGCCCAGCCGGGACGCTGGCCGGGCTCGGCGTGAGCGGGGTTCGGCGTAAGCGCCCGAGCCCATCCGATAGAGCCCGCTCGCCCGCCCGCTCTTCGATCGGCTCGAGAACCTCAACGGGCTCCTCCGCTGCTTCGAGGTCCATCACCTCACTCGTGATCCCTATCATGGCGTCTCGCAGCTGTCTCATTTTGATGGGCTTGCTCAGATAGGCATCAAACCATCTGAGCAGTTTCATCTTGGCTTCGTCGCCACTCTTTCCTGCAGGGGTTAAAAGGATAAGGTGAGTGCTGTTGATGGACTTGTCCGAGATGACCTCCTGTCCTAGCTGCCAGCCATCGATACCGGGCATCTGGGAGTCAACGAGCGCGAAGTCGAACATATCCGGAGTGCCGGCGGTCTCACGTAGAGTTTCCAGAGCCTGTTTCCCGTTTTCCGCCTCCTGGACCTTGCAACCCCAGGCGGCAAGGTGGCTGCCCAATACGATTCGGGTGTTTTGGTTGTTGTCTACTACGAGCACTTTGAGATTCTCGAGCTCTCCGCTTGTTTGGGAAACCGTCTCGTCCTGCTTGTCACTGATCTCCAGCGGCAGGGTAAACCAGAAAGTCGATCCCTCTCCTTCGGTGCTCTCCACTCCGATCTCGCCATCCATCAACTCGGTAAGGGATTTCGAGATCGAGAGTCCCAATCCCGACCCGCCGTATTCTCGAGATGTCGATGAGTCTAACTGGGAAAAGGATCTAAAAAGCTTATCCTGCTTATCGCTGGAGATTCCGATTCCCGTGTCGCTGACAGAAAATTTCAAGGGGCAGATTCTGTCTCTTACTCCAGCGGGATTGACGATGACCATGATCTCACCCTGGGAGGTGAACTTGACTGCGTTTTTGACCAGATTCATGATAATCTGTCCGATACGGTGAGGATCTCCCCTGACGTATCGAGGTACCGAAGGATTGATCCACGTGATGAGCTCGAGCCCCTTTTGATGAGCCTCGAGGGCAACGAGATCCACGGTATCCTCGATCATTTGTGCCACTTCGAAATCGATGATTTCCAGGCTCAGGCGTCCCGCTTCGATCTTGGAGAAGTCGAGGATATCGTTAACCAGATTGAGCAGGACATCGGCCGAGAATTGGATCTGATTTCCATACTCTGTCTGCTCGGCGTCGAGCTTTGTTTCTGACAGTAGCTCCGCCATTCCGATGATCGTATGAATCGGCGTGCGAATCTCGTGGCTCATATTGGCCAGGAATTCTGATTTGATCTGTGTGGCCTCTTCAGCCGCATCCTTGGCGCTTTTCAGTTCTTCCTGAATACGAACGGTCTGAGTGATGTCTGTCACGATGCCAAAGACAAACTGGGGCTCTTTTCCTTTGTCTTTGAAGGTACTGAAGCTCATGTGGACCCAGAGATTCTCCTCACCACCGCCGGTTAGGCGGGTTTCGAACTGAAAGTGGTCGAAGCCGCCTCTGATGAGCTCTCGGAAGGATCTGGTAAAGGAGTTGGAATCCTCACCATAGATCAGGCGGGAGACCTTGGTATCTATAAGGTGTTCTTTCGGGCAGTCCAGCATTCGGCAAAGCGCCGAATTGGGCCAGAGCAAGTTCCCCTCCAAATCGATGATCATGATACCCAGGCCTGAGCTTTCGAATATCGGCTTGAAGGAGTGATAGAGAGGCAATTGCACTTTGCTATCTGCAGTCATTAGCCATCCGCCGTGAACAGAAGATTTCGACTAGATTTTCAGCCCCAATACCTCTACGGTTTTGGTCATGATATCTGCTGGTTTTAGAGGCTTGCTCAGGTAACTCTTCACCCCGAACTTCAGCGCCTTGATGACGGTCTCTCTCTGGGTGAAGGCCGAAAGGATGATAACCGGGCTGGTGATCTTTTTCTCCCGCATCTTCTGAAGCACAGTAAAACCGTCCATCTCGGGCATCCTCAGATCGAGAAAGATCAGGTTCGGCGTGCGCTTTTCGATATCATCGATGAACATTTTGCCGTTTTCGTAGGCTGAGATCGAGTAATTGGAATCTGCGAAGGTGGTGTTGACCAGCTCCCGTATCACAGGGTCATCATCCACGACAGCAATGGTTCCTTTGATCTGTTCCGCACTTTCAGGTCCGGTAGCCTGATCCTCCTTTACCTTCTCGTGGTCGAATTTGAGGTCGATTGTCTCTTTTCCCGCTTCAGGATTTTTGGATTTGAAAAAGTCCTCTCTCACCACTGCTAGCCCCTCCTCGATCCAATCGCTCACCTTGATTCCCAGCAGCTTGTCCATCGCCTGGGTGATATTGCT
>CAZLRN010000297.1:0-6195 GCA_964561715.1 uncultured Spirochaetales bacterium | reverse complement strand
CTCCGCGGCCACGGCGAAGAGAAACGATCGGGTGTATAACGTCAACTTCGGCGGGGGGATTCGTTCCCTTCAAAATGTCCTGCAGCTCGGTAAGACGGCCTCATGGCTCACTGCGGACCACCAGGGTCGCACGGGAAATACACCCATATGGGACTGTGCTCAACAGGGTAGGGTGTCCTACGCGATCATGAAGGGCAAACCAGTAACCAATGCCGTTGGCTCGAAGAGCGCCATGTGGAGGCACACGGCGAAATCCTCTGCGGAGTTGACTCTATGGCTGGCTCAGTGCGCTGCCAGTGGAATGGTTCCTTGGCATATATGGATGGGCGGGGAGGTAGAGGATAAGCGATGGCAAGCGCCCGCAAAGGAGTTCTTCAAATGGCTCGCCAAGCATGAAGCACACTATTTCAATAAGCGCTCGCTCGCTAAAATCGGTGTGGTGTGGTCCCAGAGGCTCAATGGTTTCTACGATTCTCCGAGGAGATTGAATTGCGGTTACGGAGCGAGCTCCACCGACCCTAAGCCCCTAAGAGGCGAACCAACGGACCATATGCAGGGGCTCTATTATGCGTTGTTGGAAGGACGTTTCCTTTTCGACTTTGTTCACGAGGACGATCTCGATCCTGATACCCTCAGCAGATACGAAGCGCTGATACTCCCCAATATAGCGCTTATGAGCAATATGCAGTGCAGACAGATCGAGGAATACGTTCACGCAGGAGGTTCAGCGCTCGCCACTTTCGAGACCAGCCTTTACGACGAGTGGGGAGTGCCCAGGTCTGATTTTGGATTGGCGTCCCTATTCGGAATCAATAGAACTGAAAGCCATAAAGCACGGGTAGGGAGTGTCTTTTATTCTCGTATAGAAGACAAGCATGAGATTCTTAGCGGCTTTCAGGATACGGCGTGGCTTCCCGGAGGCGAATATAGGATTCCCATCACATCTTCGAGTAGGACACTTCTGAACGTGGTTCCGCCCTATCCTCAAGGGATTCCAGAAATGGTTTATCACTTTTCGAGAGAGGAACAAGATTACAGAGGTCCCCACAGCGATGAACCGGCAGTTGTCGTCGCCGAGAAAGGGCGGAGCCGGCTTGTCTATTTTTGTGGGGACATCTGCAGAAGTATCTGGCTATATGGCAATTCGGATATGAGCCGGCTGATTCAGAATTCGATACGTTGGATGCTTCGAGACGATCTGCCTGTTACTGTGAGCGGCGGCGAGCAGATGATCGAGGTCTTTGCCTGGGAGACGGAGCCGGGTTACGCTGTACATATTCTCAACTACAACAATCCTAATATGACCCAGCCGGAGTTCCGACGCTTCTATCCTATCAGCCGGCAGAGTGTTTCGATGTACCTGCCCGAAGAGGTGGAAATCGAAAGGATTGAGCTGCTGCGGGCGGAAAGACGGGTGCCTCATCAGCAGATTGGGAGATCCATTAAGTTTGAAATCCCCGCTGTAGAAGACTACGAAGTGGCGGCGCTTTACAGATAAAAGCTCACCCTATCCCCAGTCCAACACGGTTCCGTGTCTCTTAATCATCTCGTCGTTGATCTCCATGCCCCATCCCGGTCTGCTGGGGCATTCCATATGGCCATCCTTAACTTCGGGGAACCCGATGAAGAGATCCGGCCAGGAGGGATGTTGCTTCTCATTGTCGCAGCACTCAACGATGAATCCGTGAGGCACCGCCGTAATAACCTGTACGTGAAAGTGAGCGGCGTGGTGAGGAGCCATCAGGATGCCGTTGGCCTGGCAGATAGCTGCGACCTTGACCCATTCGGAAAGTCCGCCGCTCATCTTGACGAGATCCAGCTGCATATACTTCGGTTAGGCCTTGGTTATCAGTTCATGGCACTCATAGAGGCCTTTGCGGTTTTCACCGGCAGCCAGGGGGATACAGATACGGCTGGCCACTTCGCCCAGCTTTCCGTTCCAGTCATAGCTACCCTCCTGAGTTGGCTGTTCGACCGAGGAGGGCTTTCGCGTAAGCGGCTCCTCGTACCAGGTGAGGTTGTAGGATTCCAGTGCCTTGGCTCTCTCAATGACATCTTCGAACTCCCAGGCTTGGTTGACATCAACCATGAGTCCGATGTCGTCCCCCAGAGCCTTCCTCATGACGGAGATCCGGTCGACAGCCTCCCGGATATCTTTGCGACCGATTCGCATCTTCAGATATCTGTAGCCGCCAGCCTCCAAGACACGAACACTTCATCGGCCATCTCGGTTAGGCTCTGCCCCGGTACATAGAAGCTCTTCTGGATGTAGGCGAGGACGGGATGAGGTCGACCTCCCAGCAGCTCGCAGATCGATAGGCCCGCCGCTTTGGCCTTGATGTCCCAGAGGGCCAGATCGACGGCGCATAGAGCCCCGCGAACAGATCCGGATTTGAGGCCGCCCTTCAAGTTGCCCTTGGAGTCGAGCGTCGCCTGGTAGAGCTTATCCCACAGGTACTGTGTTTGCAGGGTATTCTCTCCGACCAGAAGCGGCGTGAAGAGCTCGTTGATAATGGAGCATATCTCTGCGAGAGGCGCTCCCCGGCCATCACCGATACCCTGGAGCCCGTCACTCGTGGTGATCCTGCAGAGAGCATCGGTGCTTTTCGTAATATCCGAACGTTAGAGGCCCACGGGTTCAGGGCAATCGACCTCTATCCAGGCGGCTTCTGCTCGTTCTATCTTCATTTGTTCCTCTTTAGGCCCAGCCATCTCGGGACCACCTCTCAATGGCTTCTTCGTTCCACTGCAGACAGAGCCCCGTTCCGCTGGGCAGGACCAGTTCTCCGTTTCTTATCTCGAGGGAGCTCTCGAGCAGTTTCATGAAATTGAGGATAGATGTATCGGTGAAGTATTCCACCCAGGCGGCATTGGGCGTAGCTGCCACGAGGTGGACATGAAGATCGGCGAACCAGTGGGGGGCGACGGGTATATTGCTCGCTGCAGCGAGGGCCGCTATGCGCCTCCACTCGGTGATTCCTCCGCAGACTGCGGCATCGGGTTGGAGAATCGATGCCGCCTCGGCTTTAATAAGTGCCTGGAATCCCCAGCGTGTGGCTTCGATTTCGCCTGTTGCAATAGGAACATCGACGGCCCTTGCGATGGCTGCACTGGCATCGATGTCATCGGGGAAAACAGGCTCCTCGACCCAATCGATGCCAAACCGCTCAAAGCGCCTTATGGCGTGAATCGCCGATGGAGCATCACGCCAGGCGTTGTTGGCATCGACGAAAAGCGGGATACCCGGTCCTAGCACCTCCCTGCAGGCTTTGATGCGTTCGCTATCCTCCTCAACACTCACCCTTCCAACCTTGATCTTGGCCGCCGGAAAGCCCATCTCCAAATACGATTCGATTTCTTTGGCCAGATCAGCAGTTGTTTTCCCCGGCAAGAAATACCCGCCGCTTGCGTATGCGGGAACGGTTTCTGATCTGTACGAACCGAGAAGCCTGTAGAGGGGCAACCCCGTTTCGTGTCCGAGGAGGTCCCAGATCGCAATATCGGTAGCGCTAATAGCACGCATTACAGAACCGCGGCGTCCATGAAGGAGCGATTCGTGAAACATCTCCTCCCATATGGCCTCCACATGATGGGGGTCTCTGTTCAGTACTTTTGGCATGAGCAGATCGCGAGCCGCGATCGTGACGATGTGACCGGCCAGGGATCCGCCGTAGCAGAAACCCGTCCCCGTGTGGCCTTGATCGTCCTTTACGCGTACAAGGGTGTAGTGGCGCTCTGTTATAGCTCTCTTTGCGATGGAGGTTTCAATATCCAGTGGGACCATCACGGTAGTGGCGGATACATCAGTAATGACCGGCAACGGATGCCTCCCTAAGTGAGATGGCTCACTCTAGATGTCGTGTCTCGGTCTGTCAAGGCAGGTCAATCGTTATCCTCATTTTCGTCGCCTCGAGTTTCATCCTCAGTTGCATCTTTCCAGCCCTCTTGCCTTTCGGAGGCAAAATCCTGTTGGAAGTCTAAGGATATAGGTTTCTCGCCAATTTGCGAACTATTCCAGCCTTAGCTTTTGCAGCTTGGGTCGTATGACAAAGGTGCAGTAAATGGCCATCGGATTCTTTTCGTAGTAGTCCTGATGATAACCCTCGGCCGGGTAGAACTTCGCGAGCGGCTCTATCTGTGTCACGATCGGCCTTGGGAAATGCCCTGATTCGTTCTCGGCTTTCAGAGATTGCTCTGCAATCTTCTTCTGATCCTCATCGTGATAGAAAATGACCGAGCGATATTGGGTTCCCACATCCGCTCCCTGGCGATTGAGAGTTGTGGGATCGTGGGCTTTCCAGAATATCTCCAGCAACTTTTCGTAGCTGATGATCTTCGGATCGTACTTTATCTGGACGACCTCCGCGTGCCCGGTGCTTCCCGTGCTGACCTCTTTGTAGGTGGAGTTTTCCTTCGCGCCGCCGGCGTAACCTGATGCGACGGATTTCACTCCATTTTGTCTCTCAAGGACTGCTTCTACGCACCAGAAACAGCCTCCACCGAATGTGGCGAGTTTGGTTCCTTCGGTATCGGAGTTCTTCATAGTGGCTTGAGCCTCTTCCTGGCCTTGTGAATGTAGCGGCCGACCTGTCGCAATAGCTGCGCTCACCATTATAGCTGCAACGAGCAACCGAGTCACTTTCATCAGAGTCTCCAATTGGCCGTCAAGGCTTATAATCATTACCAAAATAATCATTATTAGCTTCGACGCATAGGTCGGCTCCGGAGCCAGATGGGAGGCGTTTGGAATGAGTGAGAATCGAGAGATGCGGGGGATTGAAATGACGTTGAACTCCGAGCTACGATAGGTCGGGCCTTGCCCTGCGCTGCCCATAGGAATGGGCTTGTGCGTAGGAACGCTGCCCATAGGAATGGGCTTGTGCGTAGGAACGCTGCCCATAGGAATGGGCTGCGCCAGGCCCGAAGGAGCGAAAGGAATGAGCAGTCAAAAGAACGGCGGTTTGAAACACCCCAAGACAGGCGAAACTATCGAAAGAAACAGAATCTTCGATCTCACGGAGAACGTGGCGATCGTTACCGGCGGAGCCCAGGGGCTGGGACTCACCATGGCCCGCTATCTGGCCGCTTTTGGAGCGCATGTTGTCATCGCGGACTTAAACGAAGCTGGGGCTAAGGAGACCGCCGAGGAGATTGCGTCGGCGGGAGTTAAAACCCTCGGAGTCGGCATGGATGTGACGAGCCTCGAAGATATCGGCCGTATGGTAAAGATCGTAAAAGAGGAACTGGGCCGAATCGACATTCTCGTCAATAGCGCTGGGATCAACATTCGTGAAATGGCTCTCGATGTGACAGAGGAACACTGGGATAGGATCCTGGATGTCAACCTGAAGGGTCTGTTTTTCACCACCCAGGCCGTTGCCCGGGTCATGAAGGAGAGAAGCTACGGAAAAGTAGTGAACATATCGAGTCACATGGCGAAGATCGCCTTGCCCCTGCGGGCTGCCTATTGCTCGAGCAAGGGAGGGGTGGCCCAACTCACAAAGGAACTGGCCATAGAGTGGGCTCCTTACAACATCACCGTCAACACCATTGCCCCGTCGTTTTTTGTCACTCCCATGAATGAACCCCTATTTGCAGATGAGAAGATGAGCCGGTTCATCAGTGAAAATACTCCTATTGGGCGCCCCGGTGATCCCGAGGAGCTCGGAGGCGCGGTAATCTTCCTCTCCTCGCCGGCCTCCAGCTTTGTAACGGGGCACATGCTCTTGGTCGACGGTGGGTACACCAGCCGCTGAGTCCAGCCGTCTCTATCGGCTTTCTGCACCCAGGCTCTCTACGTATTCCAGCGATTGATGGCGAAAGTAGGTGTTGTACAGCTCTGCGTAGTGACCTGACTGGTCCAGAAGCCCTTCATGGGTTCCTTGCTCGATGATCCGCCCCTCCCGCAACACGATGATCCGGTCCGCCTTCTTTACCGTGGAGAGACGGTGCGCGATCACGATCGCCGTTCGGTCGCGCATGACGGTTTCCAGCCCCTCCTGGATCTGGGCCTCCGTGAAGGGATCGACGCTGGCCGTCGCCTCGTCGAGAATGAAGATCTTGGGATTCTTGAGCAGCACCCTTGCTAGAGCCACCAGCTGCCTCTGTCCCATCGAGAGATTCGATCCGCGGGAGCCGACATCGGTGTCCAGCCCATCGGGAAGATCCTCGATCCAATCGCCGTTACCCACATGT
>CAZLRN010000296.1:0-6203 GCA_964561715.1 uncultured Spirochaetales bacterium | reverse complement strand
CCCGACATCTATCATTGGCCCCTTCGATTTCAAGATTTCGGAGATGGGACGATTCTTTCTCCGCCTTTACCACGGACGAATGGCCGCCCTAGTGGCGGGGGGATTCGATTGGGTAGACGTACGGGACGTCGTGGATGGGGCCATTGCCGCAAAAGAGAGGGGTCGGAGTGGCGAACGATACCTGCTCTGCGGAGAGTGGGTGACCGTGAAAGAAATTGCCGGGATGGTAGAACAGTGCACAGGGCGGCAGGTTCCCCGATTTGTCGCTCCGATGTGTCTGGCTCGGTTGGGAGCTCCCGTCACGACTCTGTACGCGGCCATGACGGGACAGAAGCCTCTCTTCACAAGCGGTTCGCTTCACACTCTACGCCATCACCGCTACATCTGCTGTGCTAAAGCCGCTAGAGAGCTTTCGTATTCTCCGAGACCACTGCTGGAGTCGGTCAGGGATTCCTTTCTTTGGTACGAGAATCATTCGGATTTTTTGAAAAGATATCCGCTAGACACGGATTTGACTCAGGAAGATGACGCTGTAGACGATAAGCCATACGCCACCGGCTAAAGCCAGAAGGCTGACTGAGTTCTGTCGTTCGGTCAACCATTTGTAGCCTGTCTCGACCCTCTGCTTGGTCTGATCGGATGCATTCAGGAGAAATCTTTTCTGTATCATTTCGTGGCCCAGAAAAAAACCTGCTCCCACAGAGAGCACACTGGCAGCCGAGCTGGTCAGCCACATGAGAGGAGCTACCCTCAGCACCCCCAATCCGATTACGGCTCCCAGAACTCCCCATAAGCCCCAGACCAGCAGCACCACGCCAAACCAGCCCGTATGGGGGGTAACCGCTTCTATAAACCTCTTGAGCCACCCGCTCTCAGAAGTCGCCCCAGCGGGCAAGCAGAGCAAACCGGCAGCAATTAGAGCAATTCCTCCGAGGATATTAACAAATAGGTTCATGGGAAGCACCTCTCGTATGAGTTTATTCCGAGCTATGAGCTTGTTCAAGACAGCTCTCGAGAACGGAATCGATCTGGGATCCGAAGACTTCGACGTCCTCGCTTGAGACGTCGTTGTGCGTGACGAAACGAACCCATCCATCCATAGGGGGATAGGTCACGATGCCAGTTTTTCTGAGGTTCTCTACAAACAGACGCTCCCTATTAAGGAGCTTCTCGTCTCTGAACCGCACAAAGATCATGTTGATCTTGGGCTCCTTGGGTTCCATCTCGAATGCTCCACTCGAGCTGATGATCTGCGCAAGCTTTTTCATATTGAGATGGTCCTCGTGGAGGCGGCGCGTCATCTTGTCGAGAGCCACAAGCCCCGCAGCAGCCAGGATTCCAGTCTGTCTCATTCCGCCGCCCATGATCTTGCGTTTCTTCCGGGCTTTCACGATAAAACTCGCCTCGCCGACAAGAAGAGACCCAATTGGCGCGCAGAGCCCTTTGGAAATGCAGAACATGATGGAGTCGGCAAAGCCCGCTATCTCGGAAGCCTCGATTTCGAGGTACGATGCAGCGTTGAATATGCGGGCTCCATCCAAATGAATAGGGACTCCGAAGCGCCTCGACTCGCTGTGGATTTTCCTCATTTCCTCGAGAGGCATCACGTCTCCATTTGAGAGGGCGTTTTCGAGGGCGATAAGACCGGTGGGAGGGCAATGGATGTCTTCCTCCTTGCGTAGCCGCGGATCGATCTCCGACCATGTTACGTAAGAGCGCCGGGGGGCAATTGTTCTCAGCTGCACACCGGCGATCATTGATGCCGCCGCCACCTCGTGCTGGACGATATGGGTGGTGTCTGAAAGAATGACCTCGTCGCCACGTGAGCAGTGAGTAAAGAGGGCAAGCTGATTTCCGAATGTGCCCGAAGGTACAAAGAGGGCAGCCTCTTTTCCGAGGAGCTTTGCTGCCTTTGCTTCGAACTCTTTTGTTGTCTCGTCGTCTCCGATTACATCATCCCCCACTTCGGCTTCGAACATGGCCTTTCTCATTTCGGCTGTGGGACGAGTTACGGTATCAGACCTCAAATCGATCATCTTCATGCGCTATATTGACCCATTAGAGAGAAAGTGACAACTTGCATTTCAGTTGAATTATCGAGTATTTCCGTGCGAAAATATCGTCAGGAGGAAGATATATGGGAATCATACTCTTCATCGTGATCCTTGTCGTATTTGGAATATTGGGCATCATGTGCTGGTCTATCTCCGATATGCCTCGGGTCATCAGAGAAATAGCGCTGAACACCAGACGAGAGGGAGCCTCGGGAACCCACTATCCCCTTGTCGGGCTTTTGAGCCTCATGTTGAAAATTTGGGCCGTCCTTGTCTGGCTGGTAGGGCTGGTTCTGGCGATTGTGATGCTTCGATTGGGGGACCTCCTTGTGGTGGCTCTTTCGGGAGGCATGTTCAAATAGAACGGAAGCTTCCGTTGCAGTTTCGAAGCCACGCTGCGGGTGGGCGGCTGAGCCCGCACCGACGCCGAAGCGGTGATCTTTTACTACCTTGCGATATAGACCAGGTCCGAAGCTCGGGGCGTCTCTCCTTCGGAGAGCAGTCTCTCGAGCCGGGCTGTGATACGTCTGTCGGAAGCCCTCTGAACCATCGCCTGGGCGATTTCGATAACCCCCCCGGAACGAGATCTTCTCTTGATCCACAGAGGAGTGTTCGCTTTCAATTCGATTTGAATGAGGGGCTCGATAACGAGTTCTGTAGAAGAAACCGTGGCGAGCACACCCAGAAGTCTGAGATCGGCGGATGGAACGGCCGCTTGGCCTCTTGCGGTTTCGATGAGCATCTGTGTTTCTTCATATACGGATTTTAGCTGAGGTTCGCTAGCCGCTTTCTCCTCCAGCTCTTTATCGGCTTTCTCAGCCTCTCCCCCTTCGATAGAGGCGAGAAGCTTCATCGTATCGCTGAAAGCCGATTCCCTGCCCGCGGCAAAGCCCTGTTCCCGGCCCTCCCGGCGGGCCGCTTTGATTCGTGACTCGAGGTCTGCCAGCTCTCCCTCCTGCAGCGCCCTCTCCTGTTCGCGAATAGATTTGGAAAGCCCATCCAGGAGAACGGTCAGCACGTCTCGGTTGCTTTCGGATACGCTAAGTACGCCTCTGCGGTACTCTCTGTTGGCCTCCTCGTAGGATTCTCTCGCCGACAGGGCCGAAGCCTGATTAATATGATCCTGCATAATGGTTCTGTGCTTTAAGCCCTTGATTGTCTCGAGAGCCCTTGTAGCCGAGGCAACCGTCTGAAGTTCATCTATAGCGCTAGTGTAGAGTCTCTCTGCTTGCCTGATGTCGCCGTTGCGACTAGAGGCATCCGCCATCTCCACTATCTGCTGGATTTTCGACAGGTGCCTCGCCGCCTCTCGAAGGGCCTCTAGCTCTTCTACCGATACGGTCGCTGTGTCTCCGGTAGTTTCCCCACCCGGAGTTGCCTCTGCCGTGGCAAAGAGCTCCGCTTCGACTCGATCCTCCAGCATATTTACCATAAAGAGCTCGATTTTTCTTCTTCTCACCACGGTGGGCATATAATCGAGGGATTCGTTGAGAAGCAGTTCCCGTAGCTTGGCGATGTCGCTGTAGGCCCCTGCGAAGTCCTCGTCCTCGATTTTACCGATGATCGCCGCATAGGAACCTAGTATTTGATCCGAAACAAGTTGCTCTTTCTCTCGAAGCTCGGCGATGGCTCTAAAGCGCTGCTCTGCCTCGGAAGTCTGCTCTCTGAGTCGTGCTTTTTCGGTATCGTATCTCGCCTTGAGCTCAGCCTCTTTGCGCTGCGTTTCCTCGAGGAGTTGATCCTTTTCGCGATTGACATCTTGCAGGCGCTTTTCGGCCTTTTCCTTCTCCTCGAGAAGCGCCTCCTCACGTTCTTTGAACGACGCTTCGGATGCTTTCCTGTACTGCTCCAGCTGGCGATTATACTCGGAGCTCATTCTGGTTTCGAGCTCCTTGATTCGCCTCTGGATCTCCTGCTCCGAAATGCCTTGAGCCCGCAGCCTCGCCCGTTCGGAATCCAGGGCTTCGAGCATGGCCTGCTTCAGCTCCGCTTCGCGATCATCGATGCTAGACTGCATAATCCGTTTGAGCTCTGCAATTTGGCGGTCCAATTCCTTGACTTCGGCCTGAATTGTGACGATCTTCTCGTCCTTTTGCTGCAGCTGCCTATCCGACTCTTTGCGAAACTCGTCGAGGATACGCCTCTCGGTGGAAATAAAAGCTGTGCTCTCTATGGACATCTCTGCATGCCTGATACGGAAGTAGAGGGCTGAGAGTACCACGACGAGGGCGATAAGAATCACAGCCGTTGAGTTGATGATTGCAGGAAATAGAATGCCCTTGTGTTCCGGCTTAAAGGCGATGAGACGCGAGGTGGCGGAGATACTCTCGGAGGAAACCACCTCTTCGATCTGTCGAACGAGGTCATTCTTTTCGGCTTGAGAGATGTCGTCGAATTGACTTATAATTGCATCGTAGTGTCTTTGAACTGGGGAAGCTTTGTCGGTAGAGGTTACATCCGTCATTTCTAGTATAACTATAGTGCTCACTCTTTCATTTGACAAGGTTGAAGCTCAGCGCCAGAGAATCTGGGCAGTAGCTTTATCGTTGGCTGCGCCCTGCGCGGCCCGCTCGCAACCCAAACAATTTAGCCTGTTTTCTATATGCAGCCAACTGCTTGCGGAGCAAGCTGCTTGCTTCGCAAGCTTGTGGCAATTACTTCGCAAAATCTTGTTGAAAAAACAAGATTTTGCTCCATAATTGCATAGTGGAGAGAGAAGCTGTAAATTGACAATTCGAAGCAAAATCATACTGATAGTTCTACCGCTTCTGATCGCCGCAGTGCTCGTCAGTGGTATCATCTCGGCTTTCTCAGCTGGCAATGGATTGACGAGAATCGCGATGCGTTTTCTCGGATTCAAGGCAGGTGAGCTCGAGAAGTACATTCAGAATCAGTGGGACCTGCTCGTAGCAAACCGGCTCTCGAGAGATGAGACCTTCGTCGATGTGGCGAAAAACTCAGTGTTCTCGTATGCCGCAACCCTTATAAAAAGCGATACGGAGATTGTCCTGGCTTTCGACGAAAAAGCCCGAGTCGTCATGGCCACTGACAAGGTAGAGGTTGCCGAAACGGAAAAGCCCTCCATATTGGCGCTCTTGGGCGATCAGAGCAACGGGTGGGTCGAGTTCCGCCTGGGGGGACGAGATAGGGTGGGGCATGTCTTTTATTTCGATCCTTTCAAATGGCATTTCGTAGTGGCGGAAGACCGATCGGTCTTCTTCAACGAGGTAAGGGAGATCACCCTTCAGAGTGGAGTCATTCTTGCCAGTAGCTGTCTGCTGGCAGTTGTTCTTCTGCTGGTATTTTCCCACTATCTGACGCAGCCCCTTAAAAGGGTGGTGACGGCGATGGCTCATGTGATCAACACGAACGATCTTACCAGAAGGGTTTCTGTGGAATATGCAGACGAGATCGGCGGCCTGGCCCATGAGTTCAACATCATGACGGCAGAGATCGAGAAGTCCTACAATCGAATCAAGGAGTTCGCCCTCAAAGAAGCCCTGGCCAGAAAACAGGTGGTGCAGCGGGAATATGAAACACTGAATGTATTGGGTAAAGCTGCAGAATACAAGGATCCGGAGACCGGCGCCCATATCGTAAGGGTCGGCCATTACGCCAGGATGCTCGCCAAATTGCTGAACGAGGACGAGCTGAGCCAGGATCTGATCTTCTACGCCGCTCCTCTTCATGACATCGGAAAAATCGGTGTTCCCGATTCGATCCTTCTGAAGCCCGGTCGATTGACCCCCCAAGAGTTCGACCTGATGATGGACCACACAAAGATCGGCTATGAAATACTGAGGCACTCCCAGAGTCCCTATCTCCACGCCGGGGCTACGATAGCCCTGACTCATCACGAGAGGTATAACGGTAGCGGGTATCCAGAAGGCCTGGCCGGAGACAAGATTCCGCTTTATGGGCGTATTGTCTGTCTCATCGATGTCTTTGACGCCCTCACCTCCAAGAGGCCCTACAAGGAGGCGTGGCCCATGGAGAGAGCCATCGAGTTGCTGGTTGCGGAGAGGAACGAGCACTTCGATCCTCGTATCGTGGATCTCTTTGTAGCTAGCCGATCAGAGGTGGAACGAATCTTCAACGAGAATCAGGAGAACGAGTAAGCCTCTAGGGTGCGGAAGCCGTTCCTACGGC
>CAZLRN010000295.1:0-6225 GCA_964561715.1 uncultured Spirochaetales bacterium | reverse complement strand
TTTGCAAGTGCGGAGGTCACATCATATTGTCTCACAAACGTCTACAGCGCCTATCATATACGGACTTTAGCGGTTTTCAAGTTTTTGTTTTATTTCGTCCGTTTACAATACAACTCGTTCCCATATCGACAATTACCATTGTCATGACCTTGTTTGTGAGAAAACCGCATTAGTCCTTTTTACTCGAGCTGCCGCTCGTCTTTGATTCGGAACTGGAAGATCCCGAATCCTTCTTTTCCGTGGAGGATGTGCTCTCCGTCTTTGCGGGAGTCGAAGTTGCGGCGGATGTTTTTTTATAATCCGTCGTATAGAATCCGCTGCCCCTGAAGATAATGCCGACGCCTGCGCCGATCAGCTTTTTTACCCGTCCGCCGCATTTAGGGCATTTCGATAACGGATCGGCCGTTATGCTTTGAAACTCCTCGAAGCGATGTTTGCAGCGGCTGCACTGATATTCGTACGTGGGCATCTATAATTCCTCTTATAATAATGAATTACATCAAAAACTCACTTGAAATATAAAAAAAAGACCTTGGTGAGGCAAGCACAAGCTCGCCTCAGCCGGGCTCAGCCGCCCACGCCACGCCATGCCTAAGCCGCGCTCGGCCGCCCATCGGAACGCCTCAGCCGGCCACGCCGCACCGGGCTCGGCCGCCCACCCCACGTCTTCCTCACGGGGACGCCGCGATCGGCCAAAAATTTCTTGATCCCATTCACCGTGTATTGCTCGTAATGAACCATGGAGGCGATAAGTGCCGCATCGGCTCGTCCCTCGTGAAAAACCTCCAAAAGGTGCTCCGGAGCACCGGCTCCTCCTGAGGCGACCACAGGAATGCCCACAGCCTCGCTGATCATCCGGGTGAGATGCGTCTCATACCCGTTCTGGGTTCCATCGGCATCTATGGAGTTCAACACAATTTCCCCCGCGCCGAGCCGCTCCGCCTCTTTGGCCCATTCGAGAGCGTCTCTTTCAGTCGAGGTTCTTCCGCCATCCACGAACACTCGGTATCCCGACGGCATGGCGTCATCCCTTGCTGCATCCATTCCCAACACCACGCACTGACTTCCAAAAAGCGAAGCGCCCTCTTCGATGATCAATGGATGGCGTACCGCCTGGGAATTGACGCTGATCTTCTCTGCCCCTGCGAGAAGCACCTCTCGCATGTCATCCGCGCTTCCGATGCCGCCCCCTACGGCGAAGGGAATGAAAATCTTCTCGGCGACTCGCCGTACGACATCGATCATGATTCCCCTCTTCTCCGCCGAGGCGGTGATATCGTAAAAAACCAATTCGTCTGTGCCCTCGCGATAGTACCTCTCGGCCATCTCCACCGGATCTCCGATATCCACATTCCCCTTGAATCGAATCCCCTTGGTCGTCTTCCCATCGCGAACGTCAAGGCACACGACTATTCTCTTTTCGAGCATAACCCGCTCCTATGGACTCCAGTTGAGGAAATTGTGCAGAAGCTTCAGCCCAAACTCACCCGACTTCTCCGGGTGAAATTGAACGGCCACTAGGTTTTCCCTTTCGATCGCAGAGGCAAAGGGCACGCCGTATTCGGTTTCCGCCAGGATGCGCTCCTTCCGCACCGGTTGAGGAAAGTACGAATGCACAAAATAAAAGCTGACACCCCCAGGAATGCCTGCAAAGATCGCATGCTCCCTGATTGGAATGACCTGATTCCATCCCATATGCGGAATCTTCAATCCCAACTCAGAGGAGAACCGAACGGCCCGCCCTTTGACCAATCCGAGACAGACCGCGTCGCGCTCCTCCGAAGATTCGAGGGCAACCTGACACCCGATGCAGATTCCCAACAGAGGCCTGCCCGATCCATAAAAATCGATAATCGCATCACCCAGCCCGGTTTCCCTGAGCACACCCATCGCGCTGGCCGCCTCGCCGACCCCTGGAAACAGAAGCCTGTCACAGCCCTTAAGCTTGGCGGGATCCTGAAAAATAGTGAAATCGGCACCCAGATATTTCAGTGCCGTCTCGACGCTCTTCAGATTGCCCGCCCTGAAATCGACAACTCCTACCATAAAAAAGCCATCTCTCCGGACAAGATCCTTCGAACGAAGCTCATCATCTCATTCGAGGATAGGGTGAGTCCATCGACTCGAATCTGTTTCCCTTCGGCATCTACTCTGATTATCCTGAGCTTCGCACCGAGATCCTCCACCTCGATCTTCTTCAGCAGATAGAGCAGTAGCAGCTTGACCGCTCGAGTGAATCCTGCTCCAGCTGTCTCGTCTCTTAGCACGAAACGACCCCGTAAGGCAAACCCCTCTCCTTCTCCCTCGGCCGCCATCCAAACCTCTCCCTCCGGTAGTTCGACCTCTGCGGGACTCAAAAGAGAATTCCTGCTCATAGAAGGAAAATAGACAACCATGTTTGATATGTCCATCTCCTCCAGAACCTCCGCGGGAATTATAGAGGCGAGGGAAGAGGTGCGGTGATACAGGCGATCCCGATAGAGCTCTATCATCGGTCGGATATCCTCTGTGCATGCGAGCATTGATGACTCCCTGGTCAGATACACCTGAATCGGAGTCCTTCGACTAATCCAGTAGGAATCTCCCATCCGGTTGTCTCGCTTCGGAAGCCTGCCGGTTTTCGGAAGCTCCACATGCTCCCAGTCATCGCCGTGAGACAGCCCAAAACGTATCGCAGCAACCGGGAATCGCCCTCCCGCCGCCAAGTAAAACACCGGGTTCTTCTCCTGTCCGACTTTGCAAGCTCCGTAGATTTGGTCCGTTTTCTCCAGGGCCATCTTCCAGTCCAATTTTGACGGATTCAGATCGTTTACAATTTCTCCGATGACCGTTCGAATCTGAGGAGACAGGTTGAGTGAGAAATAGGCGTCACAGCTCGACGGTAGCAAAACGGTCCATTGCCGTGCAGTCTCTCTAGGGACCGTTGCGCAGCCAACAGCCGAGCTGAGAGCGAGGATGATCAGGGCCCAGGGGATCCATCTCCCAGGCCGGGAGACCGATCCGAAGAGCACTCGATCAGGTCGATGCCTTGGAGAGGGAGATGTAGCAGTCTTCATCGCCGCAGGCAACCTGCACGGCATCCTTTTCTCTCTTCCAGGCCCAGGACACGGCGAGGGTTTCAGAGGTCAGATGATCCTCGAAGATCTCGATAGCCCTCTTCAGATCTTCCGGTCCGTCGATCGAGAGGTGGATCCGATCAGTGACGTTGAGCCCTTTCTCCTTCCTCAGGTTTTGAACGTATCTTACGATATCCCGCACGGTTCCCTCCTGTATCAGTTCCTCGGTCAGCTCCGAATCGAGCGCGACGGTGAGAGAACCTTCGTTGAACACTTTTAGGTTTTCCCGCTCCTCCCTTACGACATTCACACTGTCTGCGGTGAGGTCAAATCCCTTCTCGCCGATATCCAGCGCCAGAGTCCCGCCCTCCATGATGGTTTGAATCTCCTTGGAGGAGAGGGAAGCGATCTTCCCGGCTGCGGTTTTCATATCGTTGCCGAGGATCTTTCCCAGCTTGCGGTAATTTGCCTGAGCCCTATAAGTGACAAGCTCCTCTTCGTTTTCCCGGAAGATCGCCTCTTTTACGTTGAGCTCTTCCTTGATGATATCCTGCATTTCGATCAGAACTCGCTTCTCATCTGTATCTCTGGTAACAAGGTGGATCGCTTTCAACGGCTGGCGGATCTTGAGATTGTGCTGAGCGCGAAGAGCCCGCCCCATAGATACCGCCTGGCGCGTCGCCTTCATTTTGAGCTCCATCTCCTCGTCCCGCCTATTCGAATCGTAGACAGGATAATCGCACAGATGAACCGAATCGGGACTCCCCTCGACACGCAGATTGCGATAGATCTCCTCGGTGATGAAAGGAATAAAAGGCGCTGCCACCAGTATCAGCTTGGACAGAACCGAGTACAGAGTCTGGTAGGCCTGTTCCTTGTCCAGATCGTTCTCGCTCCTCCAGAATCTACGACGGGAACGACGAATGTACCAGTTGTTCAGAAAATCTATAAAATCGATAAAGGGCGTCACAGCTTTTTGGAGGTCGTATCGATCCATTTGCCGCGTAACCTCATCCACCATTCCCTCGGATTCGGAGAGAATCCATCGGTCGAGGGGATTTACCGGATCGCGAGGAGCCCCTCGAGGCATCACCCCGTCGATATTGGCGTAGGTAACGAAGAAGCTGTATGCATTCCAAAGGGGTATGATGACGTTCTTGAGAACTTCGCGTACTCCGTCGTCTGAGTATTTGAGATCATCTGCTTTGATAAGCGCCGATGAGACGAGAAAGAGCCTGAGGGCGTCGGCCCCAAAGCGGTTCATCACGTCGCTGGGATCGGTATAGTTTCTCTGGCTCTTGGACATCTTCTTTCCGTCGGCAGCCAGAACCATGCCGTTGACAACTACGTTTTTAAAGGCGGGCTTGTCGAAGAGAGCGGCAGCCAGTACGACGAGGGTATAAAACCATCCCCTGGTCTGATCAAGACTCTCGCAGATGAAATCCGCTGGGAAGTGCTCCTCGAAATGTCGGACATTTTCGAAGGGATAATGATTCTGGGCGTAAGGCATGGAGCCCGACTCGAACCAGCAGTCCAGCACCTCGGGTATCCGCTTCATCTTGCCGCCACACTTATCACACGGGATCTCGATGTCGTCGATGAAGTGCTTGTGCAGATCTGTCACCTTTTTGCCTGACAACTCTTCCAGCTCTTGCCGCGAACCCAGGCAAACCTTGTGATCACAGGACTCGCATTCCCAGATGGGGAGGGGATTCCCCCAGTAGCGGTTTCTCGAGATGGCCCAATCCCGGGCTCCCTCAAGCCACTTGCCGAAGCGTCCCTTTTTGAGGTGTTCGGGGACCCAGTAGATCTGGTCGTTGGCTCTAAGCATGCTGCTCTTGATCCGATCAATCCGAACGAACCAGGAGCTTATAGCCCTGTAGATGAGGGGTGAGCTGCACCGCCAGCAGTGAGGATAGGCGTGCAGATAGCTCTCCCTTTTCACGATTTTTCCCTGGGCTTTCAGATCCTCCATGATCTTAGCATCCGCGTCCTTGACGAAGAGGCCCTCATAATCCCGAATCGGATCGATAAATCGACCCTCGGCATCTACGGGACAAACTGTCGGAACCCCCGTGCCCCTCAAAAGCTCGTAGTCATCCTCACCAAATCCCGGAGCGCAGTGGACAATACCGGTTCCCTCTTCCGTGGAAACAAAATCCCCCAAATAGGTTCTAAAGGCTCCTCTATCTGCGAGTTCCTGAAAATAGGGATAAAGTGGCTCGTAGCGCTTTCCCTCGAAATCTCTACCTTTGAATTGCTCCACTATCTCGTACTCGGAGGGATCATGGTAGTAGGATGATAGCCGATCCTGAGCCAGGATATAGTACTCCTCACCGTCCTTGATCCGTACATAATCGATGTCAGGACCGAGAGCCAGAGCCAGATTGGAGGGCAAGGTCCATGGCGTTGTCGTCCAAGCGACGAAATAACTCGGGGCATTCGCTCCTTCATCTATCAGCCGGAAGCGCACCGTCAAGGCCGGATCCCGAACCTCCCGGTACCCCCCGAGATTGATCTCGAAATTGGAGAGCGCCGTCGAGCAGCGTGGACAGTAGGGCAGGATGTAGTACCCCTCCCTGAGCAATCCTTTGTCCCAGAGGCTCTTCACGACCCACCATATAGATTCCATATATTGGGGGTCCATGGTTTTGTAATCGTTATCAAAATCCACCCATCTCCCCGAGCGAGTAACAATCTTCCGCCATTCCGCCGTGTATCGCAGAACGATGGACCGGCAGGCTTCGTTGAACTTGGCGATCCCGTACTCTTCGATCTCGCGTTTGCCGGATATCCCCAGTTCCTTCTCCATCTCGTACTCAACGGGCAGACCATGACAGTCCCAACCGAACCTGCGATCCACTATATGTCCTCTCATCGTCTTGTAGCGAGGAATGATGTCCTTGATGGTCCCAGGCACGAAATGGCCGAAATGGGGAAGCCCTGTCGCAAAGGGAGGGCCATCATAGAAGATGAACTCTACGGCGCCCTTTCTATTCTCGATGGACTTCTTGAAGGTATCGTTTTCCTCCCAGAAATTGAGTACAGCTTCCTCCATTTTCGCGAAGTCTACTTGTGGATCGACCTCTTTATACAATTTTATCTCCTAGTGAAATTTCGTACGAATTTACCTTGGATTCGAGGGAAGAGCAAGCCAAAGTCCAGATAT
>CAZLRN010000294.1:0-6226 GCA_964561715.1 uncultured Spirochaetales bacterium | reverse complement strand
GCCTTCTCCTTGCTCTATGAGGACACCCTTGAGAAAGTATCCGCTCCGATCGGCTATCTCCATCTTGCCTCTCTCACTCCTCTCTAGATTTCGCTCAAATCCGTTGTAAAAGCTCTCAGCCCAGGCTTCCTTCGACATTTTTTGATCCTCAGGGGGCAAGGGGCCCATCATGATCATGACAAATCCCATTCCCTTTGGCGCCTCTAAAGACGCCAAGGCTTCAAAATCGACTTGCCTTTCCGCGAGAAACACGATATCGAGCTTCTCGATCATTTCTTCTGTCAGGCCGCCTCTCGCTGCATGCAGATCATCTGCCCAGTAGCCGTACCAGTTATCTGGAACCGTCACTGAAAAAAAGGAACCCGAGTATTCTGAACCTGATACCCCGGATTGCGCAAAGACAAGAAGAGGGATAGCCATTAGCAAGAGTGAAAGCAGTAGACCTCTCTTGCAAAACACGTGAAACCTCCCTAGTAGCTGGTTTACCTCTACGCGCCTGCGCCCAGCCACTCTCCTGTTACGCCCAGGATTTTGAGTTTCATTTCGAGGTTCTGTCTCCGGAGCGGGATCATATCCACAATATCGAAACCGCAGCGGGAAACAACCTTCTCGAGGTCGACGGTGCAGTTGGGGGCTCCACCGCCTCCCCCTCCAGCCACACAAACGCCTACTGCGATCTTGCTCGAAAATGTCTTGTTGAGCTCTTCGTTGTGGCGAGAAACCCGCCTGAGTCTGTCCAAAAACGCCCGGAGGCTCTCACTGAGGCTGCTGAAATACACCGGAGTGACAAACACAACTCCGTCGGCTTCTTTAATCTGCTCTACCAATCCAGCAAAATCATCTTCGATGATGCATCTTCCCTCAGCCCGGCAAAGCCCCCAACCATGTTCCTCACACTGTCGACAGCGTTCCAGGTTCATCGTTGGAAGATAGATGCTTTTGACACTGCTTCCGGCTTTCTTCACACCTTCCGCAAGAGCTCCTAGCGCGCGGGCGGTTTGGCCCTCAGGGTTTCGGCTCCCAGAGATGATGATAAACTCCATTGGATCTCCTTTATATCTCGATTACCTCTGTCTCGGGACAACGAGGTTTTTTGCATTATACTGCTAATGCTGCCGTTTGCATCATTCTTTTTCCGATTCTGATATAATGATTGATCGATGCCAGCGGCGTTTCTAGCAGATCTAGTCGTCTCTGTTCATCTTCTCTACGTTGGATTCATGGTGGGAGGGCTGGCCATTTTCACGCTCTTCACCGTATCATCCAGGTTTAGAAAGCATCCCATTCATTCTTCGGGAGGAAGAAATCAATGATCTATGAACAGCTCTTTGAAAGCCGGCCCGAGCGCGTCGTCAAAGTCGGTCTCATCGGAACCGGCATGTACGGCACATCTCTCGTCGCCCAGGCGCAGCGAGTGCCACGCATGAATCTCATGGTCATCTGTGATCGAGATCCCAAAGCCGCCCAGGCCGCCTGCAGAGAGGCGGGGCTTCCTGAGGAACGCATCTCCCAATGCGGCAGCAGGGCAGAGGCTCTCGACGCGATCGAAAAAGGACTGTGTGCGATAGTAGAGGAGGGAGAGCTTCTTGCCGAGCTCCCCCTTGATGTCATAGTGGAATGTACAGGCCAATCGGAAGAAGGCGCTCGCTTCGCCGAGCTGGCCATCAATAGCGGAAAACACGTCGTTATGGTGAACAAAGAGGCTGACTCTATCGTGGGCCCCATACTGAACCATCTCGCCCTACGGCAAGGCGTGATCTACACTCCAGCGGACGGGGATCAACCAAGCCTGTTGATCGGGCTTATCAAATGGGCGCAAGGCCTTGGTCTGCATGTGATATGCGGCGGTAAGGGTTTAGAATCCGACGCGGTTTTTGATTCCAGCACCGGGAAGGTCGCGCTGGGTTCGGCAGAGACAACGCTAGAAGAGAATCAGAGAGCTCTTCTCGCTTCCATTCGACCCGGCGAGGCGGATCGTGTGGTGACGGATCGAGCCGCCTGTCTAAAAGGACTCCTCTACGTTGATCCAGGCACCCTCTGCGAAACAGTGCTCGTGGCTAACGCTGTAGGAATGGATGTCGATACTCCGACCCTTCGCAAGCCCTTTCTCAGGATCCCCGAGATCCCCGAAGCAATGGCTCCCATAGGGGATGGGGGCATTCTCGAAAAGAGTGGCATCATCGACGCCGTCGCGTGCCTCCGTAGGGATGACGAACCGGGGATAGGAGGCGGGGTCTTTATTGTTGTCTCCTACAACAACTCGTATGTTAGAGACATCCTCGCCCGAAAAGGGGTTCTCTCTAGCAGCAATCAACGCTACGGATTACTCTACAGGCCTTATCACCTCTTGGGTGTGGAAACCGCAACTTCGATTCTTTCCGCCGCTCTGCTGGAGATTCCGAGCGGCGCGACCGAAATCCATCCCCGTGTGGATCTCGTTGCCAGAAGCGCCACCGACCTGAAGGCGGGTTCTATGGTGGCTATCGAAAACGCACACCCTTTGCTCGAACCTCTCATCCTGCCCGCATCGCATCAGGCAGAGGATAGCCCCATTCCTCTCTACATGGCTCTGGGCAGGCAGCTTAAAAGAGACGTTCCGTCGAATACGCTTCTCACATACGGGATGATCGAGTCCCCGGCGAAGTCAGCTCTCTGGCGGTTGCGGCAGGATCAGGATCGGATATTTCTTGAAGGCAAGTCTGGGGTGGTGTAAGGTATCCGAAGAATGAATGCAAAGGGGCTCGATGTTGTAGCGGCCGGGCATATTTGCCTGGATATGGCGCCGTGCTTTCTCACTCCCAGCGCACGGAGTGTCGCTGATGTCTTCAGACCCGGCGTCCTGCTTGAAATGGGGCAGGTCGCGGTCTCGACCGGCGGAGCCGTTTCAAACGCCGGAATCGCCATGAAGATCTTTGGATTGAAGGTCGGCTACATGGCCAAGATCGGGGATGATCTTATCGGTCGCAATACCCAGGAGGTCCTGCAGGCTCACGGTAACACCGAAGGAGTCAAGATCGCAAAAGGAGAGGCAAGCTCCTATACGGTAGCCCTGGCACCAGAGGGAATAGACAGGATTCTTCTTCACTGCCCGGGACCCAACAACACTTTTACCTCCGGCGATATAGATTACTCTCTTGTAAGCCAGGCTCGCCTCTTCCACTTTGGATATCCCGCCATCATGCAGGCCCTCTACGAGGATTCCGGAAGGGAGCTGGCTATGATATTCGAGAAGGCTAAAGAGGCTGGAGCAACGACATCTCTCGATTTGGCTATGCCGGATCCCAACACAGCCTCGGGCCAGGCAAACTGGCGGCGAATCATGGAACGGTCACTGCCCTTTGTCGATCTTTTCCTGCCCAGCATCGAGGAGGCTTTCTTTGCCCTTTACCCGGAGGAGTATATAAGGCGGAAAGAGGCTCATTCAGGCCAAGAGCTCCTCGAATACATCGAGCCTTCGGAGTATTCAAAGGTAGCGGAGGAGTACCTTGCCATGGGATGCCGTATGGTGGCTTTGAAGGCTGGCCCCTACGGGTGGTACTTCCGCACGGGGTCAATAGAAAGCTTTGACAGAATGGGCCGGTTGCGGCCTGCCGATAGCGCCAATTGGGTAAACAGAGAGCTTTGGAGCCCCTCCTTTTCGATTGATCACATCGTCAGCGCCACTGGGGCTGGAGATTCATCTATCCCCGCCTTTATAGCCGCTATGAATCGAGGGCACACCATTGAAGAATGCCTCACCCGAGCGAATAGTGCCGGATGGCAGAATCTTACCAGTCTTGATGCCCTTTCGGGCTTGAAGAGCTGGCATCAAATCGAGGCAAACATCTCTCGTCTCGATCTCAGCGACTTACAATTTCTTCACGAATCAGAATGGAAGTGGTATAAAGAGCAGGGCGTCTGGGAAAGGACGTAAACTCAAAAGAGGAGGCTTTTATGAAGTCAAAATTCAACCTAGCGATTATGGCTGTTCTTTTCCTTATTCCTTCATCGATTTTTTCGCAGCAGGTCGTCGGCAATCCCTCCTGGGGATTCTCCTTTAAGGTTCCAGCCGGTTGGCTCTACCAGCAGACAGAGGATGGAGTCATTCTCGGTCACAACAGCATAGCGGGTATGATCCTCGTTATGCCTCACATGGCATCGACCATGCAGGAGGTTCGCAGCGAGATGGAACGCGGCATGATCGAGGAGGGAATGGAGCTTTACCCCTCCGGCCCCTTGAAGGCTCTATCGAATACCATTTTAGCCGGGGAGTATCAGGGTGTGTTTCAGTTTCAGCAGGTTAGAGCTCACTGTCTCGGCACGCTTTCATCACAAGGAGGAGGCGGCGCATATATCATAGCCTTGACAACACCCCAGCAGTATGGAGCCGCGTTGACCGGCCCAGCGGATGCCATAGCCAGGAGTATGCAATACAGAAAGATGGACACCGGAAACCTGGCGGCCCATTTTGCCGGCACCTGGGTCCACGACTCGCAGTACGGTCAAACCACCGTAACTCTCGCTCCAAACGGGGACTACTTTTATCAAAACGAGACCAGCTATTCCGGCAACCTGAGCGACGGGACCTTCAACACAGGAACCTGGAGCGCGGGGGGACAGAACCAGGAGAAAGGGAAATGGACCGTGAGGGGTGACAAGGAGAAAGGCTACCTCATCATTTCATACCCCGACGGAAGCCGTGAAAGCGTCGAATACCGCGTTTTTGTAGAGCGCGGACAGGCATACTGGACCGAGTACCTCTTTGATGGTACTCACTACAGGAAGGAGTAAAAGACCACCGCTTCGGCGCGGTCCGGGCTCAGCCGCCCACCCGATGCGATGGCGTTAACCAAGTCTCTTTAGTCTTCTCAGTGGGAGTCTTCCCAGTGAGCTTCCACATCCTTAAGCTCGACGAGCATATCGAGAGCCTCGCTGAACTCATTCAGAGCACGTTCCCATGTTGTGAGGAGAATCCTGTTGTTCCTCCCACCCAAGGAGCCGAAATTGGATAGCGTATCGAACCTTGCGCCGGGCTCCCCCCGAAGTATTCCGCCGAGGAGAAGAATCTGACTGTTCAGCTCTTTGATCGTCTTGTCTAAAATTGCCAGAGATTCCTGTTCGAATTCGGATTGGATGGAGCGAATCTTTTCTTTTCTTTGGTTCGTGGGGATTGTCTCCTTTTGAATGCTCTCAATCTGATTCGCCAGATTTCCCCCGGGGCGCAGGCGCCTCTCAAGTGTTGCGATTTTTTCTTCCAAACGATTTAGGAACTCATATGAGTCGGTGAACTCTTTACGATTTTGCTCTTTGTAGAACTCTCCATTGAGATAGATCACACCCAAAGCACGACTGACTCGCTTGAATAATCCTGCTGCAAATCGTTTCATAAAAGAAAGGGATAGACGATATCTCACCGTTATGGTTCCATCCCCCACTCCTACCAAGCCCCGGCTGAACTCTTCGAAAGAGCCGATGCCCAGAAACTGATCGGCCGATTCGAGGAGTTGTTTTCGCTTTTTGCGTAACGAGAAAGTGGCAAAAGCCTGCTCGATACGATTGATCCAGAAATCTTTAAAAGCAAAGAACCAATCCTCCGCGCCACCTGCCTTTCTGGGGACGAAATCCACATCATAAGTTATATACTTGATGATCAGCAGCAGAGGCACACGCTGGTTGAACTCACGGATCTTCTCCAATGCGTCCTCTGAATCTGAGAGAGCAGAGAAGAGCTGTTCCTCGATATCATCGTCCTGATCGGCTAATCGATCTCGGTAGTAGAAGAGAAAGAGTGCTCGAAGGGCACCTGCGGAGGGGGAGTTTTCAGCTGCCATGATCAACTCACAGAGATGGACGAGGTATGAGCTGAGGGCCTGGAATTCGCATTCCTTCCCCGATCCGAACCGGCTCTCCTTGAAACAAGACAGAACCTCGCCAAAATGGAACCGGCTCAGGTTGTACAAACCCAGTAGTGCCTTGGCATCCTGATAGATCTGCGTTCTGTCCGCCCCCGAGATGTCTTCTACGATCTTATCGAATCGATCGAGTAAATCCTTCCTGGATAGCTCTGCCTCATCGAGCTCGAAGTTCTCCACGTGCAGGAGGGGCCACAGCTCGCTGTCGATTCTTGCCTGGATATCTTCCAACTGCATGCCTACGAGAAAGGCGAAAAACTCCAGCCGGAGGGCTTCCATGGCCTGTTTGAGCGGAGTCTGAAAGAATCGAGCCCCTTCCGCGAGCTGGGTCAACT
>CAZLRN010000293.1:0-6235 GCA_964561715.1 uncultured Spirochaetales bacterium | reverse complement strand
TTCGCGCCGGCATAGATGTCGGCGGTCTCTGTGAGAGAATTCGTGGCGGGCAGGATGACGCTCCGATCAGATTCGGTCTGGACAATATCGACGTTGGAAAGGCATTTCAGAAAGGCCGAGTGATTAGAAGGTCTTATTCATCATCAGACTCTGAGCACGGGATTCGTTCAAAAATCATTGTTCCTATCACCAGAGGACCCCTAAAACTCGGGGTTCTCATACTGGCAGATGCCGATCGAGACGCCTTTCAGAATCTGAAGGATTCTGAAATTCTCTCGGCAATGTCACGTCTCGGGGATTTGCTCGAAGAAGCTTCGGTTCTCATCGAGGGGCGAGAAGAAAGGCGAGAGAGAGGCGGTATTAGAGTCGTTTTAGGACAAAGGGCCTCCGAGGGAGTAGCAGAGGGAACAGCTCTTCCCTTTTGGACCGATATGGATATGGCCGCAAACAACTTGACCCCTGCGGGAACTACCGAAGAAGAGCTTGCCCGTTTCGACAGGGCTTTTGAGCTCTCTCTCGATCAGCTAGAGAAACTTCAGAACGACGCAACCGTGGAAACATCTGAGATGGTCGGACTGGTCTTTGCCGCGCACATCATGATGCTGAAGGATGAGAGCTTTACCGGAACGATGCGGAGCCAAATCGAAAAAGGCCAATCGGCATCGCATGCCATCCGCGAGGTGGTAAACGATTACGCAGAGCGATTTGCCAAAATGACTGAACTCCGTTTGGCGGAAAAAGCGCAGGATGCAAGAGACCTGGGCTATCGCATGATCACCAACCTGGATGAGCCGCATGACCGGCAGTTCTCCTATAAGGGGCGTATCGCACTGGCTCGGCATATCTATCCCTCAGACCTTCTTCGTCTCTCTGTGGAGGGAGTTTCCGGGATCGTACTGATGGGCTCCGGCGTTACGGCTCACATTTCCATCCTTGCCCGCTCACTGGATCTTCCCGTTCTCATTACAGACGATGTATCCCTATTGGAGATCACCGACGGAACTCCCCTCTTTCTCCACGCAACCAATGGAAAGCTGCTCGTAGATCCCCCCGAGAGTGTTCGATTGGAATACCAAAACCTCTTTCGGAAATATCCGGAAACACCACTTGCCTACACGCTGAAGGGACGAACCGCCGACAATGTCTCGATCCAGGTTTTGGCGAATGTCAATATTCTCAAAGATGCCGAGGAGGCTAAAGCTCAGGGAGCCGAAGGAATTGGACTCTATCGATCCGAGTTTCCCTTCATTCTGAAAAACGATTTTCTGTCGGAAGAGCAGCAGTATCATATCTACCGATCCATCACTCAAAGCCTGGGGGGGAAGCCCGTCATACTTCGCACAGCGGATATCGGAGGGGACAAGCTCCTTATGGGAAGGGAGAGCCGAGAAAACAATCCCTTTTTAGGAGTCCGGGGCATTCGTTTCTCTCTTGCCCACCGTGACATGTTCAGGGACCAGTTGCGTGCCATGCTCCGGGCCGGCGAAGGGGTCGAGCTTGGCATCATGCTTCCTATGGTTTCAGATGTGGAAGAGGTAATAGAGGCTAAAGAGGAAATTGCGCTAGCTCTACAGACCCTGAAAGAGAGAGGAGTGGCCTACAATCCATTTCCGCGAATCGGTGCAATGGTCGAGTTGCCCTCTGCGGCTCTGGCCGTAAGTGAGTTGGCTACGGAAACCGATTTTCTTTCCATAGGCACCAACGACCTCACCATGTATCTGCTGGCTGCTGATCGTACCAACGAAAACATCAGCCATCTCTACAGAAGCCACCATCCAGCTGTGCTTCGAGTTTTGGCGTCGATAGTGAGGGATGCCGGCGATCTCCGCTCAGAGGTTTCAGTTTGTGGCGAGGATGCGGCTGATTCCGCTCTTGTTCCGTTTTTCGTGGGTATCGGAATCCGCAAGCTGAGTGTTGATCCAGCTCAGGTAGAGCCTGTCAAGCGGCGGCTCTCCCAGTTCACTGTCGAGGAGTCGCAGAAAATTGCCGAGGAGATGCTGAGCATCAGACGGATCAGCGAAATGGAGGGATATCTGAAGCTCTTCGAACAGCGCTACCCGATATCACACCTTACAAAATAATTGTAATAAGCTCTTGACTTGTGATCTCGTTGCAATATTATAAGTATATGCTTATATGCTTATAATTCGAGGAGAGGAAGATGAAACTGAATCCCATCAGTTGTGAAGTGATTGATGTAAAGACCGATTCAGGTGTCTGCATTGGGATCGCAAAAACAAAAATGGGCGAGAAATACCTTATTGACGGAAGGACGCCTGAAGAGCAAGGCATGTGCTCCAACGCCTTTTGCGCACTGAGCAACGCCGCCTTCATCATGATGTCCACCGAGAAAATGCCAGGGGAAGATGAAAAAGGCTTTATAGACAGAGTCTGTCCCCACGGGATCGTGATCTTTAGGCTATCGAGAAGCAGGGTGAAGAAAGCTCGCCCGTTCGACGAGAAATGATTTACGGGCTCGAGTAAATATCCAAGAGTCGGATCCTCTCTCTTTGAAGGTCAACATGGGCCATAAGAGCGTCGTAAAGCCCCTGGGAGGTTTCGCGCAGGGATAAGGCGGACACGCTGTAGCGATCCTCCATAGCCGCCGTGGCTTCATCGACACTGCGAATCCACTCCTCCGGGATATCTTTGGTTCCCGAGAGGGAGCCGGCTATGCCCCCAGTGACTGCAGCCAGACAGTCGGTATCCCGGCCAAAATTAGCAGAGCCCACGATCGACTCTCTGACATTCGCGTTGGTTTTGTAGAAAATAGCAAAGCCCTTTGTCACGATCTCATGGGCCTTGCTCATGGGATTGAGACCGGCCATATTGCAGTACTTCTCGTTCAGGGGAGCTCGCATTTCGAAGACATCTTTACTTTTTTCAGCTACCTGCAATCCGAAGTCAAGCTCTTCTACGACCTGATAGGGCAGATAGCTTTTAACCTTTTCGATCACGGATTCCACCGTAGCATCCGGCTTGAGGGCTTCGGCGATCGCCACCGCCACGGCTGCGCTCCAGTATAGGCCCACGTCATGGGGAGGGAGATACATTTTGCCGATTTCAAAGGCATCCTCGAAAGCCTGATCGGGATTAGCCGCGTTAATAATGCCTAGTGGATGGCAGGAACGGGCAAATGCGACCGTGCCCGGAGCAACAGAGTATCGGCCCAGTTCGGTGGGTGGTACAGAGCTGGGAGTGCCGGTCACGTCAAAGGTTTCGCCGGCTTTGAGCAGCCTGTACATTGTGACATCAGTGGGTTGCATCTGCACCCCGAAGTTGTCCGGATTTATATCGCGGATCCAGACCCTGGCCAGATCTTCGGCGCTGATGCGGTCACTCTTCTCGATGATGGCGGTGCACATCAGTTTCTGACGCTCGATCCCGTCTTCAGTTGTACCAGGCGGTCGCTGTCGGCCTCCGCCCTTCTCGCTCTTCCTGTAATGACTGTAAGGCAGCAGCTCCTCGAGAACACCATACTTTTCGGTGATCCGTTCAGCGCTCCAACCTTCCACCGCTGCCCCCATTGCAGAGCCAATATTGGAGCCAGCTATGCATCCGTAGATTTTGTCAAACAATCCGTTCATCCGTAATTCCCCATCTTTCATCCGGGATAGCGTCGCATTCGATTCCAAGTATTATCACGGAGCTTTTCTCAGGTCAATCTTGGCCAGATTCACGAACCTATCGCCGATACCTCAAGATCGAGGCATCCGACCTGCCTTGATCGAAAGGGTCTTATAGGATGCCCGTGTGCAATTCCGGCTCAATTTCTTGTTATTCTGGCAAAATTTTCCGAAACCGATCTGAGTCGGAATTGCTACAAGCTTGCAAAGCAAGCAGCTTGCTCTGCAAGCAGTTGGCTGCATATAAAAAATAGATCAAATTGTTTGGTTTGTGGGCGCAGCCAACGATATGCACCGGCTCCTGCACAAGACTATGGGCAGCCAGATTACCCTTCTCGATGAGCATCGGATGGAGCTCGTCTATCCGGGGTGGTTCATCACGATTCTATGCCTTATTCCCGCCATTCTCTTTGCATTGGCTGCACTCGGTATCGTGGGATTGACGGTCTCGGGAATTGCTGACCCCTATCTGCTCGGCTCGGCGACGGCTGCGCTGACGGCTCGTCAAATCAACATCTACTCTATCAACTCGACATCTGCGTAGAAAGCACCAAGCATATGATCATTCGGTAACTGCCCGGAGAACCAGCATTCGAGCCGGCCTTTTCCATCCGCGAACTCCACCTCGAAGGTAACTGATGAGCGTTTAGGATCGATCGCCTGCGCAAACTGCTTTTCGCCAAACTTCATGAACCCTTCGCCCGGTTTTAGCAAAACATCGTCTTCTGCCTCGGAGGGTAGTATTCTCGCCGTTACCCGATACTTCCCCTTCTTCTTGACCTCGACATTCCATGACCCCATGAGCATGTCGTTGAGCACCTCGCTCGGGCTACCCCGCTTGAGCCAGTCGATCACCGCCTGTACCGTCTCCGGCATAGCGGTGCTGCAATCAGCACGGCCCGGAAAGTCGATGGAGGGATACCAGTCGAAGCACGTCAATCGAGTCGGGTTTTCGTTCGGCGTTCCGACAACAATATAAACGACCTGCCCGAGATCTCCAGACACATCGTCTCACCACCGATCAAACTCATTCTGCATCCTCCGGGCCTGTTCCGCCTCTTGACTCTTGAGGTCCACGGTTTCACCGAGATCGTTCTCTATATCGTGGAGCTCCCAGTTGTCGGCGCTGAGATAGCGAGGGTGCACCTTGGGATTGGAGAAGGCATTGTCAATTTCGGCTTCGTTGACCAATCGATAACGCTGAGTTCGTACCGAGGTCCGCAGGAGCTTGTACTTCTGTATGTCCTCGTCAGTATTCCAGAATCCCAGATGAGCGAGAATGCGCCTATCATCCCAATTAGCCTCTTTCTCCTCCAGCAGAGGCAGGAGGCTTCTTCCTTCCAGTTTGTATTTCTCATCCAAAGGCAATTCACAGAGATCGAGAACGGTCGGAAAGACATCCTTCGCCCCGGCCAGTACTTCGATATCCCTATTCGGCTCAAACCTACCTGGAAAGCGGAAAAAAGCGGGGACCCGGGTTCCACCTTCGTAGGTATTGGCTTTGCCTCCCCGCATTCCTGCATTGTAAACATGAGAAAAGACGCTTCCGTTATCCGTCATAAAGAGAATCAGGGTGTTGTCACGCAATCCGGCCCTGTCAATCTGCTCTAAAAAACCTCCAAAGGCTTCGTCCAGCTTGGTAATCATGCCGTAAAAGTGAGAGACCTTTTCTCCAAGGCCTTTGTGTAAATACTTCTGTTTATAATCCTCGGGGGCCTGATATGGATGGTGAGGCACGCACGTGGCGATGTAGGCGAAAAACGGATCCCCGTCAATCGTCTGAATCCACTCGAGGGCCTGGTTGAAGAAGACGTCGACCGAGTAACCCTGGGTTTTTTCGAATACTCCGTTGTGTTTTACCACGGGATCAAACTTGCTGTTGCCCCAGTAGTCTCCCGTGCAACCCAAATGGGATCCCCCGAAATAAAAAGTCTCAGCAAATCCTCTGTCCTCCGGGCGGCTCGGATAGTTAAAACCGAGGTGCCACTTTCCAAAGATTCCCGTTCTGTAGCCCGCCTGTGACAGAACTTCTGCCAAGGTTACGTTGTTAGCGTTGAGAATCGATCTGCCCTTTTTGACGTGGGTAATCCCGCACCTAAACTCATGCCTGCCGGTCAACAGAGAAGCCCTTGTGGGAGCACAGGTTGGACTCACCTGAAATGATGTAAACCGCGTGCTCTGTGTGTAGAATCTGTCGATATTTGGAGTATCGAGATAGGGGTTACCGTGGCATGCCAGATCCCCATAGCCCTGATCATCGGTGATGATAAGAACAATGTTGGGCTTCGCTCTGCTCATGATTGTCTATGAAACCCCGACTTATGGCAGCTGTCAAGGCTTCAGCCGGCCACGCCGGGCCGCGCTAGGCCTCAGCCGGCCACGCCAGCCCGCGTAGGCGCGTAGGTAAAATCGCCCTCCATTTTGTACGATCGAGCCCACAAATTCGTGCGACCGAGCGCACAAACTTAGGCTTGACAAATACGACATTGGTAAGTTATAAAAATGATACAAAGTCCATCCTCGATGGGAAGTAGTGAAATGTCTGCAAATAACAATGAAAGAGTTTTAGAAGTCAAGGAACTGAGGACCTACTTTTACACGAAAGAGGG
>CAZLRN010000292.1:0-6280 GCA_964561715.1 uncultured Spirochaetales bacterium | reverse complement strand
CAGGATATCGAACTGGTTCAGACCATAGCGGTTAGACAGCGCGTTCATCTCGAATGCCGCATGATGATCCAGCTGCCAGTCGTAGTTCCTCCGTATGGGTTCCCGCTCGTCGTTTGCGCCTCCCATCTGTCGTACAGCGGAAACACAGATCCAGTCGCCGTTCCATCTGCGTTTGTGCACCCTTCCCGGCATGTCGAGAAACTCGGCCTGACAGGGCGTCAGGCAACCTTCCGAGCAGGCTCTCAGGCGGACCGTCCCTCCGCCCCCTTTGGCGAGCTTTTCGTTCAATGCCTTGAAGTCGCCGCCGAACCACTCCGGATGCGAAGCCACCTTGGCTATCTGCCGATTTAGGTCGCGGATCGCATCCGGTCTGGCCAGCTTCACCTTGTGCGTTCCGGCAACGCTGATCGCTTTGAGATTTTTGGCTCCCATGACGGCGCCGAAACCGCCCTGCCCGCAGGCGTTGCTGGTGGCCGTCTGAATGGTGGCGATGTGACTCAGATGTTCGCCAGCCGGTCCGATTACTAGGGAGTGAAGCCTTTTGCCGTTGAGCTTGGACAACGCCTCCAGTGTATCCAGGGCGTCGACTCCCCAGAGATCGCCGGCGGGCAGAATAGAGACCTCGTCATCCAGAACGAGTATCCGCACCGGCTGATCCGCTTTTCCCTTTATGACGATCCCGTCGTAGCCCGCTCTCTTGATGTTTCCGCCGATCCATCCTCCGATGCTCGAACGGGTAAACCACTTGTGGGGGTACGCCTGAGGGCTGAAAGCGCATACCATGGTGCGTCCGGAGTAAGGCGCACGCGTACCAGTTAAGGCGCCCGGAAAGATCATCAGGGAATTGCGCTCATCGAAGGGATCGACGGGCTGAGGGTATTCGTCCCAGGCGATTTTGGCTGCCAGGCCGCGGCCCCCGAGAAATGCCGGAAGAATCTCCGCTGTTTGCTGCGTGCCGACTTTCATAGAAGAGAGATCTATTCTGAGGATTCGATTCATCCAGCCGAAGCCGGATTCGACGGCCGGCACCCGAGCTGTTACAGTCTTCAAATTTTTGCTCCTTTTCTGTCATTATAGCCCAACTGGAAGGATCCTTGAAGCGGCGTCTAACGTTGCAGCGCTTGACCGCGCACAAAATCGGACAAATGAGCGTTTGCCTTACCATCTGGCCGCTGATAGAATGCGGCCGAATGGAGGAACCAGATGGAATGGAAAGCGAGTCACATCCTGGTCGGTGATCAAGCAATAGCCAGGAAGCTATGTCAGGAGCTCAAACAGGGCGCAAGGTTTGAAGAATTGGCCAGGAAGCACTCCACCTGCCCGAGCAAATCCAGCGGAGGTGACCTGGGCTGGTTCGGTCCTGGCAAAATGGTCAAACCCTTCGAAGACGCCGTCCGAAAAACAGGAATCGGTTCGATCACGGATCCGGTTCAAACCCAATTTGGCTATCACGTCATAAAAGTGACCGGAAAGAGATAGAATAGACGTCTTTTTCGGTTAAACGCGTCGAGGCAGCTGACCTATTTATCTTATCGCTCGTCGGTCGGCGTAGTGAATAATGGCCTTCTGCTGCTCGAGGATTTTCTGAAGGAGCGCTATATCGACGTCCTGCACCTTCACGTTCCCTTTTGCAGCGAGAGCCGCCGCCGTTCCGGCCGCATGGCCCAGAGCCATGATCGTCGGAATCGGACGGACCCAGCGTGATCCCGATGCGCACTTTCCTGCGACAAGCAGGTTTTCTATGCGCTTCGGAACCAACATGCGGTAGGGCACCTCATGGGATGCCATCTCTCTCTGCTCTGAAGCCGACAGGAAAACGGAGTCCTCGAAGGTGTTCCCCGTGACCGTGTCCTCGAGACTGAACATGTAGACCGCCTCGAAAACCCTGAGGTGTCGCGACTGCGTTTCATACGCTGTGTCTACGATATAGGATTGGTCGAATCCCGGAACATATTTCTTGAAAAAGTGATAGACCTCTCTGGCCCTCCTTCGAGCGGCGATTTCTATCGTGCCGGGATTTTCGATAAACTGATCGTAGCTCAGAGGTATTGACACGAAATTTAAAATCACCTCTCCCGGTCTCTTTTTGCTGCCGGACCCCCCATCGAAGTTGAAGATCATTCGGCCTATGCCCTTGACTTGGCGGCCAAGCTCGAAATCTCCGTTTTCGGCAGCTTTTCTGAGCAGTTTTCGCAGATAGGACATCCGGATATAGGCGAAGTAGCCGTCGTTTTCCCACAGCTTTCGGCGACGTTCGAGGTCTTCGAGAAAATCAAATGAGCCGCTGTCCGTTCGAAAAAACCACTGCAGCCGTCTGTTTGCCAAAATTTCTTCTTTGTCCATTCCGAGGTTGTTCGACAGCCAGTCCATAAAGTTGGGAGCCAACTCGTGGGTCTTCGTATCCAGCACGTAGCTCATATAGGCTTCCTGGTCGCAGTTTGCCAGTCTCATGACCAGGCCGGCCGAGGGGTGAAGGGCTGGATTTTCAATATCCGTAATACAGGGGATGCCGGCATCTGCCGCCACGTAGCCCTCGCCGGAGGCGTCGACGACTACCTTGGCCATGATCGCCTGGCGTCCCGCCCTGTTCTGCACAATAATCCCGGCTACGCGGTCACCCTCCACGATGGCATCGCAGTAGCTGGTATGGAGCAAACATCGTATTCCTTCTTCTTCGGCTGTCTCGTTGAGCACCATGGCCACGATCTCCGGATCGACATGCACGAATCTGTGATAATCATTCGTCCCGATCAGGCTTTCCTGGAAGGATCGTCCGTGCAGGCTGCCGAGTTCGGCCACTTTCTCCATAATTTCCTGGGGGATACCGGCTATCACCTGCTTCCATTCGCTATCGACAAAGGTGTTGCTCAGGTGAACGACCCGTCCCACCGTAGGCGCTCCGCCCAAGGTGCCGTACTGCTCCACCAGGGCGACAGAGGCCCCCGTGCGTGCGGCGGCTATGGCTGCAATAGCCCCCGCAGTCCCGCCGCCCACGACGGCTACATCGACCTCGACCACTACCGGCGTCTGTCTTTCCTTCTCCGTTACGAACATAGAGCCTCCAATTTCATCATAAGGGTAACGCAGCTCGGATCAGTAGCCGGCACCTCGCATATACTCGTACATGGCCTTGCTGTCGGTAGCCATGCTGCGTGGATCATCGCGTTCGGGCTTCGTCTCCCCAGGAACGCCGGTAACCCACCGGTCGTAACCGATCTCCTCGAGTGTTTGGGCTATCGCCGGAAAATCACAGGCCACGGCTTCGCCTACCGAGCACCACACGGGCAGGTACTCACCGTCCTTGCCGCGGGAGGTCGAGCTGTAGTCCTGAAGATGAACGTAGTTGAGCTGGTCCTTGAATTGCTTGATAGCGTCGACGGGATCGAATCCCCACAGCTGCGCGTGGGAAACATCGATGCAGAGCCTGGCCTTGTTGAGGTGGCTCATGTATTTCTTCCAGTGCTCCGTCGAGTCGACCAGCAGGTTTGTGTGAATGTGATAGCTCAGCTCCAATCCGTACTGAGCGGCATACTCGGCCCACTGCTCCGCTCCCTCGGCAGCCGACTTGATGTCGTCGTCAGTGACAGGCCGATTTTCGGGCTTTCGACCGCTCATGTACATGAAGCAGTCCACCCCGATTTCCGCCGCGTAATCCATACGGCGCTTGTTGAGCTCGACATTTGTCCAGCTCCGGTCATCCGGCGATCCACCCGCCGTGTAAATCGTCATAGGCATGTCGGCGTTATCGCAGATACGCCTGAGCCTCTTGGGCGGGCCCATCCAATCCAGCGAGAGTCGTCCCTCCCAGCCGTCCCACCCCGCTGCTTTGAGCGCCTCGAGTGCGGGCTCGAGATCCGGATCTTTCCACCGTAAGGTGCTGTAGCCTAACCTAAATGCCATGTGTCTTCTCCAATAAGGTTTGTTCAGGTCAGAGTAAAAGCCGCCTGCAAAGCAGCGGTGCGGGCTCAGCCGCCCACCCGTCGTGATGGCTTTTACCTAAGCACCGAAGGTGCAAGTTTCTGAAGCCTAAAAGGCACAACCGCTATCCATGACCGCCGGCAATGCCGCGCTTCGAAACTGCAATGAAGCTTATTCTACGCTAGTAGCGCATCGAAATCAAACTCTAGCCTCCGGCAGCTTCCAGGCACGATTTAGACCTTCATCGAGAGGACAGGCACGCTTTGTTCGTTTTGTTGGGATATTGGGCTGGGCTGTTCTAGAAATGGCGAGCGGCGAACTTGCCCCTCGGGCCTTTGCTGCTTCAGCGGAAGGTGACTGAAACAGCGCATCAAAAGACTCGGCGCCGAGGGGCAGTCCTAACCTAATTAGTCATCAACTTTTGATCAGATCTGGGTACTCTTTTTCGAGATGTCTAATCTTTGGCACATCCCAGTAGACGATGTAGGGGTGGTTGGGGTTGAGCCGCATAAAATCCTGGTGGTACTCCTCGGCGGGGTAAAAGGCCTTTAGCGGCGCCACCTCGGTCACGATGGGATCGGCAAAGATCCCTTCGTCGCTCAGCTTCTTGATATACCTTTCCACGGTTCGCTTCTGCTCGTCATCGGCGTAAAAGACCTCAGAGCGATACTGGGTGCCGTGGTCGGGACCCTGATAGTTCAGCTGTGTCGGATCGTGGGCAACGTTGAAAAACACCTCGAGCAGCTTTTCGTAGCTGATGAGCTTTGGATCGTAGATGATCCGCACCGATTCGGCATGGCCGGTGCTGCCGCTGCCCACCATGTTGTAGTGGGCTGTATCGGCTGTGCCACCCGAGTAGCCGGAAACCACGTCTTCGACACCCTTGAGCCGTTCAAAAACGCCTTCCATTCCCCAAAAGCAGCCACCGGCGAGAACCGCCGTTTCGGTTTCTCCCTCGGCAGCAGCTGCCATTGCAGGCGGCTTATCGGCTTTCGGGGCCATTGCCGGGCTCTCGGGTTTTCCTCCTGCGAATCCCCATGCGGCAAAGATTGATAAAGCGAGTACGATTAACCCGAGCTTGAAGCTCGTAGTCGAGCAGCCCGCAGCCGGGCAGCCCGCGCTTGGGCAGCCCGCCGTCGGGTAGGCCACGGCCAGGCCCTTTTGATAGCTACAGGACCTTTCATTACTGTTCATCGTGAAACTCCTCTCTTTATCTATTTTTCGAAAAGGGAGAGATAACGTCCGTATCCCTCCTCCTCCAGTTTCTCGACCGGAATGAACCGCAGAGCGGCCGAGTTCATGCAGTACCGAAGTCCTGTAGGTTGCGGGCCGTCGTTGAACACATGCCCGAGGTGCGAATCAGCATGAAGACTGCGCACTTCAGTACGAACCATTCCGAAGCTCGAGTCTGTCTTCGTGACAACATTGCCCGCGTCGAGCGGCTTGGTGAAACTAGGCCATCCTGTACCAGATTCGTATTTATCCTTCGAGCTGAATAGCGGTTCCCCCGACACGACATCGACGTAGATCCCCTCTCTGTGGTTGTCCCAGTACTCGTTCCGAAACGGTGGTTCGGTTCCGTCCTCCTGAGTCACCCTGTATTGGAGCGGTGTCAGCATTTTCTCGAGCTTGTCGCTGGAAGGTTTCATGTAGTTCCCCTCGTCAATTCCCGGTGGGGGCACCGGGGCGGCGTCAGAGGGAACGACCTCTTTGGCAGGCATATCCGTTGCCTGAGCTTCGGCTCTGCCGCCAGCTGCAACCCGCCCAGCGACAATCGCCACTGCCATGAATATAATGATCAAATAGAATATCCAGTGTTTCATAGATTCGTCTCCTCTCATTTCCTACTAACCGAATGTGAAGGCAAAGAGCCTGAGCTCACCCTCCACTTCGAGCCTGAGCACATGCTCGCCGGCCTTGGCCATTTCCACCAGATGGTAGAGACGGCTTTCCGTCGGCAAGAGCACACCGTCCCGAACGTCTCCGTCATCCTTTGCAGGATTCCCGTCGATGCTCACCTGGATACGACCGTTGTCGCCTGCAGGCTCGATTACCAGAAAGACATCCTTTGCATGGAATCCCAGCTCCAGCACTCCGGTCTCCTGGGGAACGATGTATTCCCGAGAAATGATCCAAGTGCCGTCTAACGCCCACTCTCCGTTCTGGGGTTTTCCGGCCAGGTGATACACTGCCGGCTTGTTTGGCGTTAAGCTCTTCTCCGAAGCAAAGCCGCTGGCACGGCCGTAGCCCAGGTAGGTTTCCTCAGTTCTGCTCTGAAGCCTCGCTTCGGGCGACAACTCTGCCCTGGGCGACGAAAGACGGCCAGCCTCTTCGAGCAGGGCGCGTATGGCCTCCTCGGATT
>CAZLRN010000291.1:0-6285 GCA_964561715.1 uncultured Spirochaetales bacterium | reverse complement strand
GCGGATAGACCTCTCGCCAAAAGACGGGTTTCTCCTGGTTTCTTTGAGCTGGATATCCGCAGCGTTATTCAGTTGTCTGCCCTTTTACCTTTCTGGGACTATTCCAAGCTTCACCGATGCCTTCTTCGAAACCATGTCAGGTTTCACGACAACCGGCGCTTCGATCCTCACGGAAATCGAGAGTCTGCCAAAATCGATTCTCTTCTGGCGTTCGATGACACACTGGTTGGGAGGAATGGGAATTGTCGTTCTGACATGCGCGATTCTCCCGATCCTTGGCATTGGCGCCTATCAGCTTATAAAGGCCGAAGCCCCCGGACCTACTCTGGACCGTATAACGCCAAAGATTGCCGTAACAGCTAAAATACTCTGGTATATCTATCTCTTCCTTACAGTAGCGGAGACATTGCTTCTTCTGGCTGGAGGCATGGACCTCTTCGATGCCCTGACACACACTTTCGGCACTCTGGCTACCGGTGGTTTCTCACCGAAAAACAGAAGCGTCGGCTACTATAACTCGGGTTACATTGATGGCATTATCACCCTTTTTATGCTTCTGGCGGGCATGAACTTCATTCTTTACTACCGAGTAATTTCGGGAAGCATTCGAAGGTTTTTCGCGAATGTGGAGATGAGAGTCTATCTGGCTGTCTTCGCGATAGCGACGGCTATCATGACCTTTGTGCTGTTAGGAAGGCAGTATGAGAGTTTTGGGACCAGCCTCCGCTACGCTACCTTTCAGGCTGCCACCATCCTGACCACCACCGGCTATGTCACGGCGGACTATACAGCCTGGCCCTTTTTAGCCCAAACCGTTCTCTTTCTGCTCATGTTTGTAGGCGGATGCTCCGGATCCACGGGCGGCGGCATTAAGGTGATACGAATCGTTACGATGGCCAAGCTGGCTTTCAACGAGATGAAATACCTGGCGCATCCGAGAGGAATCTTCGCAATCAGGCTCGAAGGTAGAACTCTAAAGAAGGACGTGGTTTACACAATTGGCGGTTTCTTTTTCCTCTATATCCTCATGCTGCTCATAACGGCCGTTGTGGTAGCCTCTGGAGGCAACGACATCCTTACATCTGTGACGAGTGCTCTGGTCACCCTGGGCAACATCGGACCGGGATTTGGAAAGATCGGACCGACCGGCAACTATGCCTTTTTCCCGGATTACATCAAGTGGTTTCTCAGCTTTGCCATGCTGATTGGCAGGCTCGAGCTCTACACGGTGTTGGTGCTTCTCACTCCAAAATTTTGGCAAAGGTAGTGAGCTGAGACATTTTGCAGCCTTCAAACTGGTCGAGGCGGTCAATAAGGTATTGGTCTCCTGGTTTCGTTTTTCTGGATTCGAAATGTTTAGTAAATTCAAATTCGGAGAGTAGGCATGGGTAAATTTACAGGCTACTGGATAGAGGGTAACAGAATCTTTGGCCCCGGCGAATCCACCAGCAAGTATTACATCGAGAACGGCTGCATCCGGGGTCCGGGCACGACAGGAAAGTGCCGGTTGCATGTGGACATTAGCGCGGCGGGGCATAGGGTCAGCTATATCTACGGTCCCGACAAAGAACAGACACCCTTCTACGTCTTTCACTACCGGGTGTACGGCCCGGACAGGCAGGTTCCCTGGCTCGAAGAGAACCCCTAGTGCGGACTAAACCTCTCTGCTTTCCGATTTCTTCATAAGGCCGTCGATGCATTCCTGCAGATCGTCCCGGTAATGGAAGTCCCGCATCTGATTCTTCATTTCTTCGGTTACCTGCTCCCTTTTTTGGATAACCGATACAACCTCTCGTAGCTCAACAGGGGTGAATTCCACCTTCTGGCCATTGAACTCGATTGGGTTGACGATGTGGATGCTGCCGCCGCCGCGAAGGTGATCGTGCCACCTATGGATATGGGTCCGGCTAGCTTCGCTGTGCTGCAGGATCCACAGGGGGCGGTCTTCAGTGTCATCAAGATGGAGCAGCCTGCAATCTGGCAGAATTGCGCTAGTAGACTAGTAGAATAGTCCTGCTAGATGTAGGATAATGCCCGCGATGTCGGGGAATGCTTGGCGGGCATCTTTCTCGACCGGTATGTCGGGATGCGTGGAACAATAAAGACGATTCTTTTCCTCATCTTCTCGTGTTGTGTGCTTCTGCCTGGAAGCCTCTGTCAATCCGTGATCTCTGTCCTGTACTTCGACAACACGAGACAGGACGAGCGGTACGATTGGTTGAGAAAGGGAATCGCAGACATACTGATCACCGAATTGAAAGCTGTCGAAACCGTCAGGGTGGTGGAGAGGAACGACCTCGAGAAACTGATTCGAGAACAGGAGCTCGCTCTCAGTGACTTGACCGACGACACCCAAAGCGTCAGGATCGGCAGCCTTCTCCAGGCAGATACACTGATCTACGGCGGTTTTATCGTGGATCGTGATACCATCCGCGTAGACGGTCGGGTGACAGATACCGAATCCGGAGACATCCGAAAAACCTTCAAAGCCGTCGGCTTGCTCGAACACATGCTGGACTGGCAGGAAGCCCTGGCCGATGGCCTATTTCGCGCGCTGGGATTGGGTAGACCGAAGGAGAATCTGTACCGGACCGCATCTCTAAGGGCCATGGAATCCTACTACATCGGCCTCAACCTGCTCGACCTGGGTCAAACCGATAAAGCGATCGAAAAGTTCAACGAATCCAGCCGCTATGACGCCCTGTACGCCAAACCCCAGATGAGCCTGGAAGAGGCCTACCTCTTTATAAAGGATTTTCGGAGCATTCAGAAGCTCAAGGAGAGGGCCGCGTACAACAAGGAGCTCGCCATCATGCTTGGCTCCTTTGACGCCGAATTCAAGAGGCTGATGGCTCTGGAGCCCCAGGGCTTGAGTCGCGGAGAAACCCTCTCGGTGATGGACGAGCTCTATGATCTCTCCGGCAAATGTCGACAGATCACGACGAAGCTGGGCAAGCCGCCTTTCGAAGGATCTGAGAGACAGCCCTACATCGAGCTCCAAGCCCGCTACATTGGATACAAGGTGCTTCTCTTCGAGAAGATGATCTACCTGGGCGAGCACGAGAGATCGGCGTCGGGCAGCGGAAAAGAGTACCTGGACCTGCTGAAGAAAATCAATCTGGCCCTGGAGCAGTATCATGATCACCGGGTCAACAGGGAGAACACGGTTTACCACCGCTACGATCCCTACTACTACAGGGGCTACCAAAAAGAGCTCTACGAAGAGATCATGTCCAAGTTTCCCGATGAGATAGGAGCGTTCATAGACGAATACGAGCGTACCCTCGATATCATCGGAAATGGGGAATGCTACCTGGACGAGAAGGGAAACCCCCTGAGCATTCACCGGAGCGCTCCCAGGATGAAGTGGATTCTGGGGATGTTCAACGGCGACAACTACAGGCACGAAGGCGGCACACGAGGAGCTGTGGTGACAGATCAGGGTGAGGTCGTATTTGGAGACAGGGACTGTGCGCTCTCTATTGACCGGGAGACAGGATTCGTGAAGTACCGCTGGGCGGACGAGGGAGCGAGCAAGCGGCGCGTCTTCGACTATGGAAATCCGCCCCTCTATTCGCCCTCTGATGGGGGTGTCGTAGCTCTGAGCGAACAGAACAGCCTTTTCAGGATCATTGGATCTGACGGCATCAAGCGATACGATTTCGAGCTCGAAGACCATTTCGATGAGATCGAGCCGTCCTACGTCAGCTGGAACAAGAAAATCAGCGACGCCAGTCCGCAGCTCTTCGAAATGGGTTATCCGGAGCTCTCCCTGGGGGGCAGCATGCATTTCGGCTTCGAGTTTTCGCCTTCGGCCCCGGAGCCTGTACGCGATCAGAAGCAGTATAACGTTGGCGCTGTAGACAGAAACGGAAATACCATCACCCTGGAGTATGAAATCGAGTTTCTGGACGATGGAAAGCGGACTGCCGGTCCCGCCTGGACTTACTTTCTTGAAAAGCGAAGCCCCACTGGAAAGTTAGTGCTAAAAAAGGATCTCGTTAAGGTCAAATCAACCCAGTACTGGCCCTGGCATAACCCCTTTCTCTACAATCAGCTGATTCTCGACAGCAGGGGATCGATCATCGTTGTAGGCATGGGCGGAAGCGACGAGAGTCCTAACGTGCATATTTACAAGGCCAGTTCGGAGGGAGCTTTACAGTGGGAAGCGAAGCTGCCCATGGTACGAGCAGCAGATTCAAAGTCGCAGAGAGGCCATCCCTTTACACTGCCTGTGGCGGACACGACGGACAGTATCTATATGGGAGCCGGTAACCATATCTACTGTGTTTCGGCTCAGGGAGAGATTTTGTGGAAGAAGAATCTGGCAAGCCGGATTACCGCAAGCCCCCTGCTCGGCAACGCGAAAGTGCTCTATGTGGCCACTGAAGATCGAACGCTCTACGCTCTCTCCCTTGACGGGAAGGTGCTATGGAAGATCAGGATTCTCTATCACAGACCCTCAGAGCTGGTTATGGACAATAGAGGAGTGCTTTACTTCCCCCTCTACAGGGGCTTGAGGGCCGCCCTGCAAACCGAGAGCACCGGTCCTATGGACTCGGCCTGGCCCATGTTTATGCACGATCAATACAACTCGGGAAATGCCGCTTTCCGAATTTCTGATCTACCCTGAAAGATCCCTGCCGTGATTTAGCTTACTCCTTATTACCCCTGCTCCTCATTACCCCTGCCTCTGCATGATTTCCGTGATCCGCTTCTGAAGCCTCCTGGCGCCTCTGATGCGTGGCTGGCGGAGCAAACGATCGCGGAGAATAGCCGCCTGATCATCCCTACGTTCCGCTTCAAGTATAGCGATGATGTCTTCCGGCTCGCCGTACGTGTAGGCGCCGTAATCACCCATGAGAGTGAAGGGGTCGATTGAAGCGCCGTTGCCGGAGCAGTGGCGGTGCCACCATCTCGAGTAGAGGGCCTCTAGGCGGATGGCGGTCTCCGTGTCTGTCGCCACAAGATTGTCTCTGCCAAGAGCATCTTTTGCGAGATCAACGAGGACTCGCTCCTCCTGAGGGTAGTACCCGGGGTGCACGGTCAATATCAATCGGTGGGTCTTTGTTCGAACGGCGCGCTGAAAGGAGTAGATCCCGCAGCCGAGAACCAGGTGATCCCGGCCTGAGAACGCTTCGCCCCGAACAGCTGGGGTGAGGTCTCCGCAGTCCAATCGACCTGGCACATCGCATCCTGCTGATTTCAACAGAAAGGGAACAGCGTCGAACTGGTAGATCAGCTCGTTGCAGACGACTCCCTCCTTGACCCCTGGACCGGCTAGAACCAGCGGAATGTGGTTGACCCCCTCTGAGCAGTTTCCGTGCTCGAAGTACATTCCCTGCTCGGCGATCGCTTCGCCATGATCCGTGCTTACAACAACGAGGGTATCATCCAGAACACCCTTCCATTCGAGGATGGCCAGAAGCCGTTCGATCGTCTCATCAACGTACCTGAGAGCTGCATCGTAGCCGACCAGAAACTTGTCGAAGTCTGCACGGTTTGTGATCCGATCAGGCACGTCCCACCATCGCTCATCCTTTTTTGCCCAAGGATTGTGCCCCTCCGTGCTGATAAACCAGTCCCTGGGCGTCCGAGGGCCGAACCAGTTCTCGAAGTCCTCTCGGATCTGCTCGTCGGTAGGCCACGCCTGTCCCGGTATTTCCTCCATCATGCGGTTGTACCTCTGGGGCTGGCGATTGTAAGGGGTGTGGGTGTCCCAGAAGTTGATGTGCATGAGCCAGCGGTCGCTCTGTGCGTTGGCTTCGAGCCAGGGGGCGACATGGCTCTCGATGAACTCGGCAGACTCAGTTCCTCCGGGAAGCCGGTTGGAGAAGCTGTCGGTAAAGCCACAGTTGTACCACCAGACACGATGACGTTGGGCGAAACCCGAGAAACTCACGGTTCTCCACCCTGCCTGCTGCAGAACCCTCAGCCATTGTTCCTGGCTCGGATCGTGCCAGTGGCCGTCACCCGGGTAGCGAAGGATTTGGGCCGGTCCTTCATGGCAGATAGCCCCGTTATTGATGCCGAATCGCCCCGAGAAAAATGCTGCCCGGCTTGGCAGGCACGGCGCATCCGAGGTATGGCAGTTCGTGAAGTTCGCGCCCCGTTTCGCCAAAGCGTCTATGGTCGGCGTGGTGGGACGCGGATTACCGTTTACATGGAGACGGTCCCATCTCAGACAGTCGATATCGAAGTAGATGATCCTCATAATCCCTCTCCTGTGCAATTCCGGCTCAATTTCTTGTTATTCTAGCAAGATTTTCCGAAATCGATCTGAGC
>CAZLRN010000290.1:0-6417 GCA_964561715.1 uncultured Spirochaetales bacterium | reverse complement strand
GTCCCGACCCGGTTGAACCGGCATTGCCTCTACCACCGGTGTGAGTTTCTTCATAAGGGCCGGTATGTCCTTCTCCCCTATTCCGGCTTTCCGGGTCGCCTCTGCCACCTGCCGCGCAAAGACCGTCTCGTAGGGCGAATGCCTCGCGTTCATGATAGTCGTGATATGCCACCGACCGCCGAATGGCTCGTTCCCGAACACCCCCGCCCCCATTGCGCCCATGGCAATCTCCCAAAGATGAGTGAGGCTTCCGGGACCGGAGCTGGAGCCGATCCCGGCCGTCGTGCTCTTTCCGGCACCTCCCCACAGAGGGTTCAGGCGACCCAGAGCCTGCGAACAGACCGAAGACGCCCAACTGAGAATCGGCTGGACGATGACCTTCTTCTGACGGATGGAAAGCGTGTTGCCGACACCGCCTGAGTTGAAGACCGTGCGTAGCGTCATCCAGGCGATGATGGCCTTGGCGATGGTCTCGATGATCGCGCCCGCTATCCCGCCGCAGAAACCACCCGCCATGCTGAAGCCGCCGCCATTCTTGATCCGCGTGCCATACTGCTCGTGGATGACAGCCGCCGTGAGGTGGTCGAGGTCCAGCTTGACATCAGGCAGAATGGACATAAGAATGCCGTCGGTGGGGCGCAGCCCCCGGACAGGATCGATGGTTGCCGTTAGCACGGCGTCGGCGAGGCTAATGGGGTAGAAGACTGCCGCCATCCCGGGACGCCCCATGCGGTCAAACGCCTCTCGCAGGCGTGAAAGCTCTCGCTTGGCAGCAGCCGCTTCCATCGGCACGCCGTGAATCTCACGACCATCCAGCCGGTAGAAGTTATAGCCTTCGAGATAGCTGCAACCTATGGTCTCGACATAGCAGCGAATGACGTCCAAGGCGATTTCGTCTTCGAACGGCCCGTGCAGGTACTGCGTGTGCCTAAGCGTCGGTAGATCTATGGGACCCTCTCCGGCCACGCAAGCCTCATCTCCCTCTCCCATGGTCCGCTGTCTGGGACTCTCGGCCACCGACTCTGAGATCTCATCGGCGGTAAACTGCACCACCCGACCGGTCTGTATGCAGTAGGTGCCGCTCTCGACGACAAAGGCTATGCCCGCCTCCAGTGCTCGCTCCGAAAGCGCGGGATCGTCATTCCAGTAGTGATCCCACGAGTTCTCAGGCGTGACAATGTCGAATCGCTGGGCCAACTCGTTCATCTTTTGGAAAAGCCCCATGTTCCACTCCATATCCGACATCCTGGGGCCTTTACGGACGCGTTCGGCGACTTCTAACAGGCTAAGCATATGCAGCGTTCCTTTCTACATTAACTGATAGGACTTACAATAATAGCCCTTGAAGGTGAATGCCGTCCAGGGCTCGTTAAAGCAGTCCTAATGCGGACTAACCTTCTCACATCTTGATTAGATCCCGAAATTAGGAAAAATGTAATGACAGGCTCGGCATTGAGCAGAAAAGAACTGAGCCGAAAAGGACTTGCCGGCGCAAAGGAGGGCCGAATGAATACCGGAAAGGATGACAGGATCTCTCTGAGCGAACACATCATTCTTCAGCGAACATCGGAGAAAGTAATGCGCGGAAGCGCACCGATCATCACACGGGGTGATGGTGTTCATATCTATGATCAAAATGGGAAGCGGTACCTCGACCTCACCTCCGGAAACACTCGTCCCGTGCATGTAGGCTACGGACGGCAGGAAATCGCTCAGGCCGTGTATGATCAGATGCTGGAGCTTCCCTATTTCACCACAGTTGGTTTCGGAAACCTGCCTTCGTCGAAGCTGGCCGACGTGCTGGCCGAAATTACGCCCGAATCAATCAACCGATTCATGTTCGTATGCGATGGATCAGAAGCTGTGGAGGCGGCTATCAAGCTGGCACGTCAGCACCACTTCTATAGGGGAGAGGAGAGACGACACAAAATCATTTCGAGAAGGGGAGCCTATCACGGCACCACAGGCGGGGCTCTCCGAGCCCTGGGAACCGTGCTCGATATGAGGCAGATCATGGAGCCTCTGACACCGGGGACCATTTTCGTGGAGTCTCCATACTGCTATCGATGTCCGCTTCATCTGAACTACCCTTCCTGCAATATTGCCTGTGCAAGGGACATCGAGCGCGTTATAGAGTTCGAAGATCCGGCCCAGGTTTCGGCATTCATCGGAGAACCGATTCAACAGGGATTCGGCGCCTACCGTCCACCCAAAGAGTATTGGGATATCGTTCGTGAGATATGCGACCGGCATAGTGTTCTGCTCATCATCGACGAAGTCATCTGCGGATTCGGAAGAACCGGCAAGTGGTTCGGGGTGCAGCACTTCGACATTGAGCCGGACATCATAACCATGGCCAAAGGCATCTCCAGCGGCTACGTGCCTTTGGGGGGAGTGGGATGCACAGACCGAGTCAAGGAGCCCATCGACACGTTCCAGCATATACACACCTACGGCAATCATCCCGTTGCCTGCGTCGCAGCCCTGAAAAACCTGGAAATCATAAAGAGGGAGAATCTGATTCAGCGGTCAGCCGAGATGGGGGAATATTTCCTGAAGCGGCTGAAAGGACTCGAGCATCACGCTATTGTCGGCGAGGTGCGCGGTACCGGATTGTGGACGGCTATCGATTTAACAGTCGATAAGAAGACAAAGGCACCTTTTCCGCCGAGCGGCCTGGACAGCCTCATCCTACGGGGGCGAGAAAAAGGGGTTATTCTCAAGACAATGGGAAGGGCTCTGGAGTTTGCGCCGCCTCTGACGATCAGCCGCGAGCAGATCGATGACGGAATAGAGATTGTCGACGAATGTCTGGAAGAAGAGGAAAGGGCCATGGGCCTCGCCTAGTCGACAAATCCGGCCGGTGCTCCTCACTCAAGTCCATCTGATAATCGTCCCCAGTGTATTCGGATCTCCTGCGAGAATCCTTTCGTAAGCCTGCACCTATTCGCTCCAGTCTATCTGCTCGGAAATGAGCGGATCCATCCGGATTCTTTGTAGGGGAGGTTCAAAGAATACTCATATTCCACAAGCTGTTGATACAGAGACCTAAGCTCTCTAATATCTTTCTTGCCAGCCATTCTAATTTCTATTTCCATTTTGACTTCTTCCGTAGGTTTACAATCCGGCTACAGCTGCGATTGAGAATCTCAAACTCATGGAAAACAGGATTGTTTCAGTGGAGTCGCGGGCTTGGCCGGCAACTTCTAGGCAAAACGGCTTACCCGGCGGTCTCCAGCATTTCCCGAGCCCTGGATTTCGCCTCATCCAGCGACTGCATCGCCCGGTCCTGCAGAAGCCACGCCGCAAGGACGTTTTCGTTTCGCGTCTTGTAGGCTTCGAAAAGGTATTCCATGCGAGCAACCGCGCTCCCGATGTGGAGGGTGATCGCCTCGGGGAGCGGACCGATGCGCAATCCCTGGATGCCGCTACCGCTTACGACGGCCGGAATCTCCACGACCACGTTGTCAGGAATGCCATCGATAGCGCCGTCGTTTGGCACGTTGACCTCGTACTGCCCCGGATTATCATTCGCTATGGCGTCGATGATATTGATATGATCGTGCCCGCTGCTCTTCTCTGGCGGAATGAACTCCGAAACCGCTTTCGAAGTATTTTCGGCGGCTTTTCTTATGGCCTCCATCTTAGTGTCAATGTGGCTCCTGTATATCTTTGACCACTCCTCGTAAACGAACTTGTATCGCCGCTGGATGGCCTCATCCTCCAGGTACCACCATGGGCTCGAGTGACCGCAGGTGTCCCCTATGGGCAGAAGGCCGAAAAAACGATACATGTCGATGGCTTTGGGGCTCATGTTGCCCCACTCCAGCTTGCCATCGTTGAACGCCGGGCTTTTCCAGTACTCCTCCGACCGGCTTTCTATCCACTCATCGAGCAGGGGATAGGCATCAGCGCCTTTGTAAAAAAAGTGGTTCAACCAAACGTTGTGATTGATTCCAGCAGCCTGGGCATTGACGTGGGCAGGATCAAGGTCCAAGACCTCGATGATGTTGTGCATGCCCTCCCGGAACCCGTGACAAAGCCCCACCACCTTAACAGGCGAGAGACGTGTCATAAGCGTGCATCCCTCGAACACGGGATTGGCGGCCATAATCAGCCAGGCCTTTGGGCAGAGCTGCTCCATGTCCCTGACCACGTCCATGAAAAACGCCAGCTGCAGGAGCGGCGTATACGGCTCCACCCGGGCCGTGTTGATCACGAAATCCGCCTGTTTGAGCGCTTCGCGCCTGTCATACGTGATCTCGAACCTCAGATCGGCGTTCATTTCGGCCGAGTATCGGCTGCCCACATCTCTGACCTGGTTCACCTTCTGTCTGTTCACGTGACCGACGAGCCAAACGGTGCTCCCTTTAAGCCCTTCGGTGAGGCATAAATCCCGCACAAGATCGAGGGTGAATTGGGCGCTTCCGGCGCCGATGATGCAAATTACCGGAGAACTGCGGCTCATACCAAAACCTCCAACGTCTCGTTTCAGTGTACGTTTTAGCAGCTCTTTCAAAAAGTTCCAACTTCTAAACCCCTGTCGTAGCCAGTGATCATCCTAGAACTGCCAGAACCTCTTTTAGGCCAGCAGGATGTCTGCAGCTCTGTGAATGAGGTCGCCTTTCGAAATAAGGAAAACGATGTCTTCCTCCAGGACGACGGTGTCTCCGCGTGGGATTATGTAGTCGCCTGTCCCCTCTCTGTAGATGCCGACAAACACGCACTCCTTGGGAAATCCCCTGATCGCTGCAATCTCCCGTATGGTCAAGCCCACGCTACGTGTTTTGGCAGGAATTTTCACGGTGTGGATCTGTGCCTGTCCGTTTTCCAGAGATACGATTTTCTTCACGCGGGACTGCTCGATTTCGCTCATTATCTGCTCGGCCATAATATCTGACATATGCACGACCGTAGTGATCCCAGCCAGCTTGTAAGCTTCCTCGTATCGCTGATGCCGCAGGCGGCCGATGATGCGTGGTATGCCCAGGCTCCTGGACAGCAGGGCGCAGGCGGTGTTATCGGCTGCATCGTGCATCAGGCATACGATGACATCCGCCTTGCGGGCTCCAGCTTTTTCCAGCACCGCAATTTCAGTGGCATCCCCGTAAATGGCCAGCACTCCGGTTTCTGCATGGATGGCCCGGCATAGGTTGACGTTCACATCAATCACGACGGCATTGTGCTTGTTTTTTACCAAAGTGGAGGCCAGCTGCTGACCAATCAGACCGGCTCCGGCTACGATTACGTACATGAAAACCTCCCTGAAATGGGATTCACCAAGCTCTGCGGTTAAAGAGCAGAAGTACAGGCAAAACCTCCAGGCGCCCGGCAAGCATACCGAAGATATAGACAATTTTGATAACAGGATGCAGTTGATTCATCTCGGCAACGGGGATGTAGCAGGGGCCGATGTTGCCCAGAGCGCTGAACATACCCGAGAAAGAGCTGCCAATATCACGGGTTCCAAATCCGGTCGTAGTGATGATAGAAACTACCTGAAAGAGAGTAAGGCGAAAATTTTCCTCCAGAAGTCTGAATCCACCGGCTGAACCGTCGGTTAGACTCTCGGCAAACTGTCCTTTGAAGGCCCTTTCCGCCAGAATAAGAAGCGTAAATCCGGCAATAAATATCCACCAGTAACGCATCTCGATATTGTCGATCAGAGCTTTCCACTCCCTCCGCCAGAGCCTGTAGTGAATCAGGAAATTCGTGCCGCCGAGGATCATACCAAAAATTAGGATGTAATCGATCCAGATGTAGCCTGCGTATCCAGCCATGCGGTAATGCTCGATACTCGCGTCATAGGGTGAGAAACCGCCGGTGGAAAGAGCGGTGAAACTGTGGCAGATGCTATCGAAAATAGCCCTGGGACAGGTCTGCCGACATCGATTTTGTGGCTTTCGGCGCTGAAGAGCAGGTGGGCTCCTACGCCACGATAGGTAACGGCCATGAAGAAAGTCAGAATATCCAGACCGCCCAGCCATTGTGTCAGAGCCCTCCAGAATCTGATGCTCGCCGGCATGTAGTCCAAGCCGGTGTACATCGTGATTCTGGTAGTTGTGAAGCCGCTCATGGTCTCGAAGTAGGCATCGAGATAGCTGGATCCAATGCCGATGACGAAGGGAACGGCGCCTATATCCGAAAAGAGGATCCAAGTCAAAGCACAGATCAACACAGATTGGCTCGCGCTGGGATTCCCCCGAGGAAGAATCAATTGAACCAGTATTCCAACTACAAGACATAGAGCCGACGGAAATAAAAATGCTAAGAGGGTACTCAGACCTTGATCAAACTCACGATAGAGCAAGGAAACCGCCAAGGGAATGAGAAGAATGACACCCAGGAGAGCGACAAGGGAACTGAGAATGGAAGCAAACACACCCAAAGACAGAAAGCGGCTGCGCATATACTCCC
>CAZLRN010000289.1:0-6425 GCA_964561715.1 uncultured Spirochaetales bacterium | reverse complement strand
TCGGAAATCTACCAGCGGTAAATCCGCATTCAGCAAAAGCTCTGCCAAGAGTAAGACGACTGTAAGAAAGACGACTACAAGAAAGAAAAGCTCTGCCCAAAAGACAGCTGTAATGAAGAAAACACCCGCAAAGTCCAAGGCTGTCAAGAAGAAACCTGCCGCGAAGAAAGCCGCAAAGAAATCCGCAAAGAAAAAGGCGGCCGCCAAGAAGACGACAAAAACGAAGGCCAAAACCAGTGCAAAGAGGAAAGCACCTGCCAGAAGGAAGGCAGCTGCTAAGAAGAAGCCTGCCGCAAAGAAAAAGGCGGCCGCCAAGAAGACGACAAAAACGAAGGCCAAAACCAGTGCAAAGAGGAAAGCACCTGCCAAGAGGAAGACCGCTGCTAAGAAGAAACCTGCCGCCAAGAAAAGGGTAGCCGCCAAGAAGAAGGCAGCTCCGATGAAAGCGGCTCCGAAAAAGGCGAAAGCAGCCAAGAAAGCAACCAGGCCGGCTAAAAAGAGAACTGCTTCTAAAAAGAAGCCCGCACCCAAAAGGAAGGTTGCTAAAACCATTGTTTCATCGGGAATGGGGCACCGGCCGGCTCCGCAGGTGAGACCTCCCTTCGAGGCGTATAAGGGAGAGAGGCCCTATATTTTCACCAGCTATGCTCACAGAGATATGCAAGAGGTGTTCAGCACGATCAAAAAGCTCAATGAGAGCCGCTACCGCATCTGGTATGACGAGGGAATAGAGCCTGGCAACGAATGGCCCGAGATCGTGGGAAGAGCCGTTCTGAAGTGTTCCCAGTTTTTGGTGTTTATGAGCTCGGCTGCCACAAAGTCCAGAAACGTCAGGAACGAGATTAACCTCGCATTTAGCGAAGACAAGGAGATCCTGGTTGTTTTTCTGGCGAAGACCAACCTAACCGAGGGGATGAAGCTTCAGATTGGAACTGTTCAGTTCATCAACAAGTTCGAGATGAAGGAAAGCGAGTTCATCGAAAAACTGAAGAAAGTTCTCAGTAGTGAGCTGCGAAACTAAGAAGTTTCGCTTGGAAACTGAGGATTTCCTTCGGGAATCAGGTGTTTCGCATGGGAACTGCTTTCTATTCCTCCACGTTAAAGATGTGATCGCAGAGCTCGTCTCCGTTCATGAGCACCTTGGTTCTCTGAAATCCAAGCTTCGGATTGTGTGATTTCACGGCGGGCTCATCTCCGGCGCAGTAGTAGAATCCTAGCTCCGGCTCACCTAGTTCGCGGTATACTTCAGCCCACATGCATCGAAAAAAGTGGTAGCCGATCCGATCCGGTTCGTCAATGACACGAGTCCACCTGTGGGTACCGGTGCAGGCTCTTTCTATGTTTTGGCAAAACTCGCGAAGATCCTGCCTGGGATCGCCCTTACCTGCAGGATCGGGATTTGGCTGCCGGGAGAAGATCATCTCTTTCATCACTTTCCGTGCTTCAGGCCCAAACTTCTCTTCCATTGCGTGAAGCAGAGTGACCGCAAGCATCGCTCCTCCGGCCATTTTTCGCTTGATCAGCTCAAGGATGATTTTCTCCGCTTCGTCGCTTATGGGTTCCGGCAGGATTTCGTTGAGTCGACCTTGCATCATACATCTCCCTTCAGCGTGGAAGGCTGTGAACAATCGAGCAGCAATCAGTTTAGCCGCTATCAGTCTCAGCCGGCCGTGCTGGGATGCGATCATTATAGTGTGATGTGTCGATAGTTGGAACCGCCGCGACCAAAGCTGATATGCCGGGAGGGGCTAGAAACTGAATTTAGCCTTGAAGTAGATCTCGTCGTGTTCCTTCCAGAGGCCGAAGAGAGTTCCGTCCTCGCCCTCTATCCAACGCACGCCAAAGGAAAGCTGAGCGGCGTCGACAGGGTAAAAACTGAACTCAGGGTTGACAACCAATGCCCACGTCCCCGATAGATCCGCCAGATCATCAACCTCCAGCGCAACGCCGATGGGCCCGATTAGAACCTTGTCGTCACAGAGGCTCCACTCCAATCCCAGAAAGAGGTAGTTGCCCAGGTCATCCGAGGAGTTCTCATAGGGGAAGCCATGGGCATACTGCAGATTGATGTAGATTCCATTGACAAATGTGTAGTCCAATCCCACGAGAGCTTTTACATAATACGATGTATCCTCTTCAATCCTTCCCTGTCCCAAAGCTGTCATGTCCGTGACGAGCGTAAGCTTTTCTGGTACGAAGACGGCCAGCTCACCCCAGAGACCTATGCCGAGCAGCTCTCCAGCGATATCGAGGCCGATCACGTGTTGCCTGAGATAGTCAAAGGTAATGTCGAAATCCGGCGGCGGCAGAACTAGGGTTCCAACGACCTCGGTAGCCCGAGGAAGATCCTCCCGGCCGTAGATGTAGCTCAAGGAGATATCCCAGCCGAACAGGAAGGTTGTCGTCCGCAGGCCCAAAGTGGCGTTCTCCGCGGGGTCCAGGGCCGGAAGCTTGAAATCCAGCGTTTGGTTACCCTCCGGAAACTCACCGAGCAGAGGCGAGCCCTCGGCGAGACGGGCCGGTTTAAAGATCGGTATATAGACCCCCTGGATCGTGATGGGATCGAAGTAGAAGGTCAGCTTGAGAGCATCCGAAGGCAGATGTCGCCCGAAATCCCAGGGATCCTCGAGATCGTCAGGATCGAGGTTGTCGATAATGCTGATTTTGTCGGCGGTTCCCCAGACTATTCGCTGTCTGCCAATTCGAAAGTCGAGGAAATCGAAAACGAAGCTGTACACATCTGCGTAGGCTTCTCGCAGCTCGAGTCCAAGCGGCACAATGGTATCGGCAGAGGCGAGGTCGGAAAGATCGCTGATGCTTTCAGGAAATCCCCAAGCCCTGAGCCAGCTTTCAGCGTAGAAATGTAGCTGCTCATGGGGATTTGCGTGTAAATGGAGATTGAGCCTCAACTCCTTTCGACTGAACTCGCAGTCTGAAAAGGAGAAGTCCTTTGTTTCGAGGTGCAAGTCGCTTTCGAGGGATCCCCCCCAATCGAGTGTTGCCTCAGGTGAGTCTTCGCTTTGAAGACAGATGCATGGAATCATAAAAAGGAGAAAAAGCAATGCTACGAACGTTGTGAATTTGGAGAATCTGATTGGGCTCATCCTCTCTCTCCCTACCGCTGGAGGTATCGTGTCGTGAAGACAGAATCCTCGAGTCCCGAATCGAATGCGACTTCAGCCAGTTCCATCGATGTGCTGTGGTTTTTGACTAGGTCCGTCATCTTCGTTATCCGCGGGATCCAGTAGCCATCGACTTGTTGAATGTCCTGCTGTGTCAATTCCTTGTAAAGTGTCCCTTTTCTGTTGTAGAACTCCGCACGCAAGACAACATAATTGTCCTTTTGAACCCACATTGTCTGTTTCGAGTATTCACTATTTTTGTCTAGTGGAATCAGCTCCAGCACAAAGGTGTTGGATTCTTCCCTCAGCAGCTTTGGTGTGTACCTTTCGGCATAATTCCTTGCCTCCAGATCTTCGTAGCTGAAGTCGGTTCCGGCAAATCGGTCATTTTTGACATGCGAGGCAATTCGCTTGACACGCTTGAATGCCGGAAGATAGAGGTAAATCACGTCGTTTGGAAGCGAGAGAACACTGATACCCTTCTGATCTGCTGGGGAGAGAAACCGAAAGAGCCGTTTCTCCGGTCCCTTTTGAAACACTTGAATGATCCGCTCTCTCTCCTGGCCTGTTGCGTCTCTAATGATCATTTTGGCCGTGGCCTTCTGGTCTTTTGGAGCATTCAAGGTCTGGTCGACGCGGGAGAGAATTTCTGCTGCGCCAGGAGGTGATTGGGTCCATCCAATCCATGCCCCGAAGGACAGAAAAATTAAAAATATTTTTAGTTTCATTTGACGGCTCCTTTCGCCTCTTTCTGAGAAGTAGATTTGACACCGGGCAATATTTGGCGACGGCTGCGAGCAACGCTCTGCAGGAGGCTGGAAGGGCATATGAGCAGTATAGACGGAAGAAGGGTCAGAGCGCTCAAGCCCGATCCGAGCATCGTTGCGACTATGAGGAGCGCAAAGCGCCTCAGAGGGATAAGGTTTGCCAGGACGAGGGTCAGCAGTCCCGTGCATACAGTCACGACGTTTATCGATACCGCCTTGCCAGTGGTGCATATGGTTCTGTCAACAGCTTCCGCTCTTGTATATCCACTCTGCAGTTCCCGCTTAAAGCGGTTTAGGAAGTGGATGGAGTAGTCAATTCCGACTCCCATGGAGATACTGCCAATCAGGACGGTCGCTACATCCAGCGGAATCCCGGTGATTCCCATCACCCCGAAGAGGACAAAGAGCGAAAAGAGAATGGGGGTTAGGCCGATCAAGCCAACGGGGACGGACCGAAGGAGGATAATATTGCAGAGCAAAACAAGGACAAGAGCGATTAGCAGGCTCTGGATCTGGCTCTTTTTGATTCCCTCACTCACGCGGTGATAGACGGCCGCCGATCCGGCTAGTTGAAATGAGATCTCATCGGAGGTTTTGTCTGCTATGTATTTATCGATCGATGTGACGACCCGCGCTATGTCCCGGGTGCTTTGGCTTTCGATTGTCGCCCGGATCACCGCCTCGGTGTTTTCTTCGTTTACGAGTTGGTAGAGAGTTTCCTCCCCTTCGAGCAGGAACCAGAGATTGCCAACTTTCTCTCTTGTATCAGGGAGGATTCGCTCGTCTATCATGGCGAAGCTCATCTCCTCGAGTAGCTCGACAACCGAGTGAACATTGTGCAGGCCGAGATCGTTTTCGAGAAAGCTCTCCGTATCTTTCATCTCAGCCAGCACAGCAGGTTCTCTGATTTCTCCCTGTACGAGGATTTCGAGGGTCGTAGAGCCGCCGAACTTCTCCCGCATCATTCTCTCCGAAAGAGCGATTTCGGTGTCCGGTTTGAAGTAGGAGATAAAATCCACCTCTTGTCGAATTCTCGGAATGCCCCCTGCGCTTAAGATCACAATAAGGCCAGCGAAAATGATGAAACGGCGGTGTCTCCTTACCACCAATTCAGCGAATCGATGCATGAACCTGTTTTCGGGATGCGCACTCTGTTGTTGCGTTTGAGGGCGAAGCATCCCCTTACGGCTCTTTGCCAGGAACGAAAGTATAGCCGGTATAAACGTAAGGGAAACAAGAAGGGCAAAGAGAATGCCCAGAGCCGTGAAGAGCCCAAACTCAGCGATCATGATGAGATAGGAGCCGAAGACGAATGCGACAAAACCAGCGACCGTTGTCACTGCTGCGAGGAATACCGGAAGGGCGATTCTACTGAGAGCGACGGCGGCCGTCTTACTCCTGTCCGAATGGTCCACAGACACTTCATCGAACATGCTTACGACATGGATCCCATAAGCGCTTCCCACCGCCAAAAGCACAACAGGGATGACATTTGTTATAACAGAGAATGAAACGCCGAGCAGACTCATTATGCCTATTGCCCAGAGGCTACTCAGTCCCGCTGAGATGAGCGGAAGCAGAACCCCTCTAATCGAACGGAAGGTGAGGTAAAGGGATAGCAGAATAAAGAGGGCTGCGAGAGGAACGAGCTTGATGAGGTCGTTCATCACGATCCGGCTTATTTCGGTCAATTGAAACGGCAAACCAGCGTAATAGATCTTGAAGGTTTGCGACGATGGGATGGATTGCTTTACTATTGACTGAATCTCATCTGCAATCGCTGCCTTGTCCGCCTTTTCCTCCAGCCGGCACATTATTATTGTGGCCTTTCCGTCTTCGGAAACGAGTCGGCCGCGATACATATCTTTGCCCAAAACGTACCGGCTTAGGTTTCTGCTCTGGGCCTCTGAGAGGGGCAAGGCTTCGGGATCGATCAGCCTACCTATCTCGAGCCAATCGTCAACCTTCCTGATATCCAGAACGTTTGTTAGGCTCGTAACGTATTGAACTCCCTCAATGAGCTGGAATTGAGTTGTGAGGGAGTTGATGGTGTCGAGCACGGCTGATTCGAAGATGCTCTCTGACTCGAGGGCCACGATAGCGAGCTGGCTTCCGCCATACTTGTCGCTGAGATAGTTGTTGAGCCTGGCAACGGGATCGTTATCAGGGAGGTAGCTGAGGATATCGGCATTTATTGTAAGATCTTTTATGAAGAAGCCCAGCACGAGGGTGACGATGATGGTGGCCAGGATTATGGGTGTCCGATATCGGATTATGCGGCTTGAAAGGCTCATCGGTGGCTCCTCGGTGTTAGGCATATGCTGAAAATAAAAAACGAACGCTCATTCTTTTATAGATTATAACACAATAGAAAAAAACCATCAAGGAGTATGCAAAAAAACTTGTAATTCCTCCCGAAAACCTTTGCAGGATTCCGGTCTTTTGGCTTATATACCCTCTCTCCGGGTTAGGGATTGTACGACGCTGTCGACGACCCGCCAGTAAAGATCGTGTTCGATCTCGAGCACTCTGGCTG
>CAZLRN010000288.1:0-6442 GCA_964561715.1 uncultured Spirochaetales bacterium | reverse complement strand
GCCGTGACTTTTGCTTCGGCGGAGTCGTCAGAATGCGGTTTTTCGGTACCGTCCTTTTCAGCGCCGTCCTTTTTTGCCCTGGTCTTTCCTTTAGTGGATTTCCCCTTCGCCGCTTTTTCCTTGCTTGATTTGGCACGCTTCTTGGCCGGTTTTATCACCACCTCATCATCTACGAGATCAGCGACGGCCTTTCCGCCTCCAGACAGCTCTCCGAAAAGAACGGCATCCACGAAATAGGCCTTGATCTTGTCCTGAATCAGTCGGGCGATATTCCGAGCTCCAAACTCAGAGCTGAATCCTTTGCGGGCGAGCCATCGCCGGCATTCGAGAGTCACTTCCAGGCTAACGCCCTTTTCAGCGAGCTGATCTTCGAACATTCTGATCTCTTTGCCAACGATTTGGAGCACGATCTCTTCGTCCAGGTGGTTGAAGGTCACGACTTTGTCGAGGCGGTTGCGAAACTCCGGAGCAAAGATCCGTTCGACAGCGTCATCTATGGCTTCGCCTCCCATGGTTCGGTCTATAAATCCGATAGAGGTCTTGCCTATCTCTCTAGCACCGGCGTTGGAGGTCATAATGATAATGACGTTTCGAAAGTCAGCCTTGCGGCCCTGGTTGTCCGTCAGGGTAGCGTAATCCATCACCTGAAGCAGAACGTTGAAGATGTCCTGGTGGGCCTTCTCGATCTCATCTAGGAGAAGGACGGCATGAGGTGTCTGGCGTATCGCATCGGTCAGCAGGCCCCCCTCCTCGTAGCCGACGTATCCTGGAGGAGACCCCACGAGCCGCGCCACGGTATGGCGTTCCTGGTACTCGCTCATGTCGAAGCGGTGGATAGCCACTCCAAGGCTGTTGGCCAGTTGGCGCGCCAGCTCCGTTTTGCCAACCCCGGTGGGTCCGACAAACAGGAACGAGGCGACGGGCTTGTCGGGCTGCTTGAAACCGGCCCGCGAGCGTTTAACTGCCTGAACTACGGCTTCGATGGCCTGATCCTGACCGTACAGTACCTTCTTGAGGTCCACATCCAGATTTTTGAGCCGATCGGTCTCGGAAGTAGATACAGATTTTTCCGGAATCTTGGCGATCTTGGAGACGATTTTCTCGATGTCCTTGTCCGTGATCTCGGGTTTTTTTTCCTCTTCCTCTGTCTGCTCTCTGAAGGCCAGTATTCTCGTGTAGGCGCCGGCCTCGTCGACCACATCGATAGCTTTATCTGGCAGGTGCCGGTCATTGATGTACTGATGGGAGAGGTCTACTGCTGCCCTCAGGGATTCGTCCGTGTAAGTGACCTCGTGATAGCTCTCGTAGCGGTCACGTAAGCCCTGGAGAATCTGAAAGGTTTCGTCCGGAGTGGTCTCATTCACTTCGATGGGCTGGAAGCGCCTGGAGAGAGCTCGGTCTCTGTCGAAGTACTTCTTGAAGTCGTCATACGTTGTGGATCCCATGCATCGAAGCTTTCCCGAAGCGATGGCCGGCTTTAGCATATTTGAGGCATCCATCGTGCCTCCCGATGCGGCGCCGGCGCCCACGATCGTGTGGATCTCGTCTATAAAGAGGATGACCTTTTCCTTCTTCTCGAGCTCGGCGATAACGGCCTTCATCCTCTCTTCGAAGTCGCCTCGATACCGGGTTCCAGCGACAACCCCGCCCATGTCCAGGGCGTAGATGCTGTAGCCCTTGAGTAGCTTGGGGACCCTGTCCTCTGCGACTCTCTGAGCCAGACCTTCGGCAATGGCTGTTTTGCCTACCCCCGGTGCGCCAACGAGTATTGGATTGTTCTTGAGTCTCCTGCAGAGCACCTGTATGGTGCGCTCCAGGACATCTTCGCGTCCGATGAGAGGCTCGAGCTCGCCATTTTTTGCCGCCTGGGTCATCTCCCGGGTAAAGGCGGCGAGGGCGCTTTTTTTGGGCTTGCGCCTCATATGAGGAAATGGCCCCTGCTGTTCCTCCTGTTCGAAGGAATCAGGTCCCTCCTCCTGCGATGATCTTCCTGAGCTATCTGCATCTGCCTCGTCAGTGGAGTCTTCGCCGTCGGGGGCTTCCAGAATGCCGCCGTGAGAAATGGTTTTGAGAAGCTCGTAACGGGTTATCCCGGACTTTTTGAGGTAGTAGGAGGCAAAGGACTGATCGTCGTCGTAGATTGAAACCAGAATGTCTCCAATGTCCACCGTCTCTTTTGAGGCAGCCTCGGTGTGGAGGATGGCTCGTTCGATAACACCCTGAAATCCGATCGATTGCAGGGGCTCCGAATTGTCGACTACGGGGACCTGCTTTTCCAGGTGCTCCTCGACCTGGTTTTTGATCGCGTCCGGATCGGCCCCGCAGCTCTTCACAATGTCCCGAGATATATCAAAGAAGAGAGCTGCATAGAGAATATGCTCGGGAGTCAGATACTCGTGTTTCCGCTCCTTGGCGCTTAAGTAGGCAGCTTTGAGTATGCTCTGTAGCTCATCGCTTACTCTCATATTGTCACCTTCGTTAGATCGAAGCTCGTGCTCTGTTGCCTGGCCTTGGAGCAGGCTCTCACAGCAGGCTCTACGGTGCCGGCTCGACAGAGCATTTGAGGGGGAACTCCCTCTCTCGGGCCAACTGATGGACCTGGGCTGCTTTTGTGTGGGCTATGTCGAAGGTGTAAACTCCGACGACACCCTTTCCGCTTTTGTGAACGTGAAGCATGATCCTTGTGGCCTCGATTGCAGGTTTGTGAAAGACTTTCTGAATGACTTCGACGACAAAGTCCTTTGTCGTGTAGTGATCGTTGTGGAGGACCACTTTGTACATATCCGGTTCGTCAACTTCTTTTTTTACCTCTTCGATGACATCACTGTCGAACCTGTTGTCAGCCTCTCTGTCTGACATCCGCTCCCCCTTGCACCCTATATATTACGAACATTGCAGCAAGATTGACAAGTGAAAACTTGTTTGTGAGGCTTTCTGGCGGATTATGCCGTCGGCTGTCGCCAGCTGCTGCCGGTGTCGCTGGCTGCCGCGGATGTTGCGAGCTGCTGCCGGTGTCGCTGGCTGCCGTCGGCTGTCGCCAGCTTCTGCTGCTGGTGCCGTCAGGCGTGTTGGCAGGCTCGATGCTACGTCCAGAGGTCAACAGCCTCTAGATAAGCCTTCCAGATCGGATCTGCTGCCTCTCGCGATCGCCCGCTGTCGATGAGCTTACGTGCGGCTCTCATGAGATCCTCGATCGGCCGAAGAACCTCTGCCGCAAGGCGTCGTTTCAGATCATCATAGATGTTCTGGGTGATGTACAGGTTATCCATTACTGGATCAGAGTTGACGTACTCTATGTTCTGGTAGTAGGCCATACGGTCCCCCAGCCCCTTCGCCTCGAAGGGATGCGGGTTTTCGGCTGCTTTGGCGAGACCCCGACCGCGACCAGAAGCTTCGGCTTTGGCCCTCTCGAGATTAAAGCGTGTAACAGGCAGCGGATGGAGTGCGCAGAAGCCGCAGAGAAAGAAGAATCCATAGTAGATAGCCTGAAGGGAGGTAAGAACGCCTTTTCCGGTGCCCCCTGCCACGCTTATGCCCACAGCGGGTTTGCCGTTTGTGGGACCAAAGGGCCCGTACCGCCCGCCCCTTGGGGGCACACGCACTTTATCAATGAAATCCTTTGAAAGGCCGTTGATATCATGGATATAAACAGGAGCACCAAATACCACAGCGTCCGCTTCAGCGATTTTTTGGTTTCTCTCGTATGCTTTATCGTCGAAGCGACAGCGTCCGTCGTCCCAGCAGGTAGCACCGGAACATCCGACACAAGATTCTATGCGGTAATCGGCGAGATACATGGTTTCGCAATCAGCCCCTGCCGCCTGAGCGCCTTCCAGCATGCTCTGCACCAGCCCGTTGGTCAGTCCGTCTCTGTGGGGGCTCCCCACGATGCCCAAGATCCTCATGGAACACTCACCTCCAGATGCCAACACCTTAGTCGTGTCTACAGGGAAAGTCAATGTAAGGAGATGGAGGCTCGCCAGGGGCCAAGTTTGGTGTGGGCTTAAAACCCTTTAGTTCTTGTACTCTTTGAAGCAGAGGATCCCGTTGTGGCCGCCAAATCCAAGGGAATTGGAGAGAGCGACCCTGATCTGTCCAGAGATCCCTTTTAGGGGAACGTAGTCCAAATCGCACTCCGGATCTGGCTCGTCGAGATTGCGAGTCGGAGGGAAGAACTGATCTCTAATAGCCAGAGCGCAGACAACGGCCTCGACACCTCCCGCTGCTCCTAAGAGGTGACCTGTCATGCTCTTGGTCGAGGAGACCTTGAGCTTTTTGGCGTGCTCCCCGAAGACGGTTTTGATTGCCTTCGTCTCTGTCGGATCGTTAATCGGAGTCGAAGTGCCGTGAGCGTTGATGTAATCGATGTCCTCGGGTTTGAATCCACTGGTTTGGAGCGCCATCTTCAGGGCTTGAATGGCCCCCCGTCCCTCCGGGTGCGGGGCCGTTAGGTGATTGGCGTCGCAGGACACTCCGTATCCCGCGATCTCACAGTAAATATAAGCTCCTCTGGCCAGCGCATGATCCAGAGACTCAACGATTAGAACCCCTGCGCCCTCTGCCATGACAAAACCGTCCCGACCCTTGTCAAAGGGGCGACTTGCCTTTTCGGGGTGGTCATTGTACTTCGTACTGAGAGCCTGGAGAACACAGAATCCTCCTAGAGAGGTAGGTGTGAACGGAGCCTCAGTGCCACCTGTGATAACAGCATCCACCAGTCCATCCTTGACGCGGTAGTAGGCGCTGCCAATAGCATCGGTCCCCGAGGAGCATGCTGTTGCGATGGTAAAGCTTGGTCCCTGGGCGTTCATCCTGATAGCGATCTGACCGGGCCCGATGTTGCTGATCATCTTTGGGACAAAGAGGGGGTGGATGGACTTGATATCGAGCTCTCTCTCGTGGTGTTTGACGATCTGCTCCTCCATGGTCTCCAATCCGCCGATTCCGTTTCCCAGCATGACGCCGAGCCGATGGGGATCGATATTTTCACCGGTTTTGAGTCCAGCGTCCTCCATTGCCTCGATAGCCGAAACCAGGGCGAAGAGCGCGAATTTGTCCATCCGCCGGGCGTCCTTTTTTTCTATATAGTCTTCCGGAACAAAATCCTTGACTTCGCCGCCGACCTGGCTCGAATAGCTGCTCACGTCGAAGCGGGTGATGGTACCTATTCCGTTTTCGCCGCTTTTAGACCTTTCCCAGAAGTCTTTTATGTTATTGCCAAGAGGATTAACCGTTCCCAGCCCTGTAATGACGACTCTCATGATTTCCTCCTTAGATGGCCATGCCACCGTCGATCTGAATGACTCGTCCGGTGACATAAGAGGATAGATCTGAGGCGAGGAAGAGCACGACCTTTGCTACTTCTTCGGGTGTACCGGGGCGTCCCATAGGAACCTGGCCCAGCATGGCTTGTTTAGCCTGATCGGACAGCTTCTGAGTCATCTCCGTGTCGATGAAACCTGGGGCGACGGCATTCACCCTCACATTATGGGAGGCAACTTCTTTTGCCAGGCTTTTCGTAAATCCGATCAGCCCCGCTTTGGAGGCGGAGTAATTGGTCTGCCCGGCGTTCCCGCCGACACCGACAACGGAGGCCATGTTGATTATTGATCCCGATCTCTGCTTCGCCATGGCCCTGGCTATGGGTTTGCTTACCAGAAAGGCAGAGGTGAGATTGATGGTGAGAACGGATTCCCAGTTCTCAAGTGGCATGCGGAAGAGCAAGCCATCTCGAGTGATACCGGCGTTGTTGACTAAAATATCGACATTTCCCTCGTCGAGAGTTTCCTTGGTAACTCTATTAACCTCGTTCTCGCTGGCAACATTGGTCTTTTTGTACGCCACCGAAGTGCCCCTCTCCTTGGCGAGAGCTTCGTATTGCCCCATGTACTCGCTTTCCATGAGGTCCATAAAGATGACGCTGGCTCCATCTTGGAGAAAGAGCTTGACGATTTCCATTCCTATGCCGCGGGATCCCCCGGTCACAACAGCCTTTTTTCCCTCCAGCATCATGAGTTCAACCCTCCGCTATTTTATTGATGTCTTCTAGGCTTCCGGCGGGATTGCACTTCACTTCTTTGCTGACATACTTCCAAAGTCCTGTAAGCACCGTACCGGGCCCAACCTCGAGATAGCGGTCGTATCCGTTGGCGAGTATGCTTTTTTCCTCATCAACCCACCTTACACCGGAAACGACCTGCTGAACGCAGAGCCTCTTTGCCTCCTCGCCGCTTGTGATTAGTTCTCCCGTGACGTTAGCGTAAACGGGAATCTGCGGATCGGAATAGTCGTAGTCGGCCAACACCTCTTCGAGACCAGCCCTGGCTTCCTCGAGCAGAGGAGAGTGAAAAGGACCGGAAACCTTGAGGGGCACCACTCGGCGCGCACCGGCCTCCTCGAAGACTGCCTCGCATTTCTGTATTCCTTCGAAGGTTCCCGATAC
>CAZLRN010000287.1:0-6457 GCA_964561715.1 uncultured Spirochaetales bacterium | reverse complement strand
GGACGGCTCTGATGTGCGCCGCATATAACGGTCATGATGAGACAGTCAGAATCCTCCTCGAAGCAGATTCTCCTGTAGACTCCCAGACACCGGATGGTCGAACAGCGCTCATGCTCGCCTCGGTGCGGGGCTAAACTAGGATAGCAGAGCTCCTCATATCCAAAGGAGCATTCGTCGATTCAGAGACGATCGACGGAGATACGGCCCTTATGTTTGCTTCAAAAAGCGGTCACACCTCCGCTGTGGAGCTTTTGCTGGACTTCGAAGCTGATGTGAATGTCACCAATCGCTCACATTGCACTGCATTGATGTATGCGGCCTCGAAGGGATACTGCGAGACGGCTCGGTTGCTGCTCGAGAGAGGCGCCTATGTTAACGCCCAGGACATCTATGGCCGTACGGTTCTTATGTACCCACTCCTGTCGGGAATGCCGCCAGGCAAAATAGATGTGATCAGACTTCTGCTGGGCTATGGCGCCAATGTAAACATAAAGCCCAGATATAGAGAAACCGCCCTCATGTTTGCAGTAGAATTCGGCTATGCTGGGGTCGCACAGCTGCTTATGGAAGCAGGAACAATGGAATAATGCTAAAAAAACAACACATTGAACTTGACACGCGCGCTTCCTGGATGCTAAAATATCAGCACCGAGGAGGATAAAGGTGAGTAAAAAACTGCTGCACGGGCTGAGCAAAAGAGAGAGACAGATCATGGAGGCTATCTATCGCAGACGCCAAGCAACGGTGGCCGAAGTCTTGAAAGAGATCCCCAGTCCGCCGAGCTATTCCGCTGTCCGGGCCACATTGAATATCCTCGAAACCAAAGGATTTCTTGCGCATAAAAAAGACGGTCTCAAGTTCGTATATTCGCCTTCCATACCGCAGAGCAAAGCCAGGCAAACAGTTGTCAGGCAGCTGCTGCAAACTTACTTCAACGGGTCCGTGGAAGACGCCGTGGCAGCTCTGATACAGAGTGATAGAAAGAGACTCTCGGATGAGGATTTCAATAATCTCATAGAGCTGATCGAAAAGGCGAAACGGGAGGAGGGAGGTTGATATATTAGAATTCATCTCGATCTTGAAAGCAGACCCGGTAACCTCGATTCTTTTGGCCTGGTTATGGCAATCTGTGGAAAAGGATTGCTCGTGTTGGTACCGGCCACTGTTGTCTTACCCGTATCCCGCAGGCTGCCCACGAATCAGAGGCATATTGTGTGCTTTCTGATAATTGTCTTTTTTATCTTGATACCTATCTTCTGGCTTGTCCTGCCCTCGGTGGAGATAAGCTTTTCAATCCCTGCTGAACAAGGTAAGATCTTCAGAGCAATAACCGTACCTTTCATGTCACGGGACAAATATATCGATCAGGTGGTCCTGTCCCACGATCTGGACAGAAGGTATGTCTGGTTTTCGACGCAAGGTTTTCCTATCCGCGAATTACCCTAGCCTCTCATAATAACATCCATCTGGGCCTTGGGGATCATTCTCTTTCTCCTGCGGCTTGCCGCAGGCAGAGTCGCGGTGATGCTGCCCTCGAAGATGAAAAACTGGCGGAACCGGCGGCTACAGGTCGAGCAGGAGATTTCCTGTGATGCCTACGTGATGAGCTCAGGATTTAGAAGAATTGAATACGCCAGTGACATCGTCCGGCTGGTACGCGTTGCCCAGGGAGCGATAGCTCTACCTGGCTTGTACAATACGCTGGCTAAGGAAAACGTCGTCAGGGAGAGAATCAAGAAAATTCTAGGATTCGATAAGCGCCACCTGTCATCAAAAACTACTCGCTCTGTTATCGTGCCTGTGCTGTTTCTCTGTTGTATGATACCCATTCTGGCAGTCTCCTTCACGATTAATCCCGTCGCCTCCGGATCAGGTCGAGGCATTCACGGTGTCTGGATCAATACCGAGTACTCCGGTAATGATGTACTTTCATACCATCAAAAGATCATTCACTATTCCAATGGAACTTGGTCTGCTTTCTGTCAGGTTACCTCTCCCAAACCGCGAAGAGTCGGAAATGATACTGTTGTGGAAAAGTGGTTCGACGTCGAGGGCAACACCTGGTATAAGTTGGCAAGCGAACGAGCTGTTTCGTGTTGGGGTCATTGCAACGAGCACCGGCTTTGCAGGGTGAACCGCTCGGGAGATACCTTGGAGTTTGTATCGAAACCGGCTCATCTCGGATGGCCCACTGAGATCGATCCCAAGGATCCCGAATACCGGGTCTACTACCGACAGCAATAGAGACCCTAGTCGACGGTGATCAGCTGTTTTGCACCCTCCCGTTGCGCGCCTTTTTCTCTGTGCTGCTGACGCGGCGAATTTTCAGAAAAGCAGCAGCTGCAGGATTCTCAGTTTTCCTTTCATGTCATTTTCTATGGCCACTCTCCCCTCTGGCTGACTCATCGATAACGAGCCTGATGCAGTCCTCTCTGTACTCATCGACAGGATCCTTTTCCCAGAGCTTTTCCAGAAAGGTTCGAATAGCGCCGCCATCGCGGCCGACAAGATCCCGAGAGATCCCCTCGAGCACCACGAACCTCAGAGCAGCCAGGACGCCCCGCGCAACGCAACGCGGCGTTACGCCGTACCTCAGAGCCTGGCGCATGGCGCCGAAGAGACGATCGTCGTATCCCAGCTTGCGCAGGGGGTCTCGGCAGATTCGCATGACCCGGTCATGAAGATGGGGATTGACGATTCGAGCCAGGACATCATCAGCGTACCCTTCGAATCCGACATGGGTGAAAAGAGCATCATTGAGTTTGTCGTACTTTCTGATCAGCGGGATCCCCAATTCTTCTACAAGGGTTTGCCGGCCTAGAGCAAACAAACCCTCATCCCCGCCTATCTGGCTCATCTCTTCGTAATCCTCGTGATAGGCGAGATACCCCAGCACAGCGTGCACGGCATTATGCCCGTAGAACTTGACCTCTTCGTAGGGCAGGAGCTGCTCCTTCTCCTCGAAGACTTCGATTCCTCTGGCAAAGCCGACGAATTCCTTATTCGAAAGCTCGATCTTGGAAATCAGTATACGGTTGAACTCCTCCACTAAAACGGCGCGATTCATTCGCGGGGTCAGGGCAGCCAGGCCCAGCCGCCCGATCTCGCCGGCACCCTCCACGACACCGCTCATCTTAGCGATCACGGTATTGAGAATCTGAAAGCTCTCGAGTCTCTCGGCTGGTGCTGATTTGAGGATCTCGCTTCGCAGGATTTCCGCCGCGTGGATGTTGTTCTCTGCTGCGTAGAGGACTTGTACCTTTTCAGAATTGATGTTGTCCGCCAAGAAAGAGGCGATCGAGGCTTTGCCGCCCTGGCCGTATATCCCCACATGCGGAACCGCCGTGGCCATCTCATCGGCTTCTCGAATTCTCTGAGCGATGGCTTCACGATCCCGAATATCCAGGGGATTGAGAAGCTCGACATTAGGGAGATCGACCCTCGCGATCCTGTCTTTCCCTGCGACGTTTATCGTTACCGCGTTGCCGTTGGCTCGGACCCGATCCACGAGCTCCTGATCGATCTCTGCCACGGCGAAGCCGTCAAAGTTCCCCGACCGCATCGCTTCGAGAAGAAAGAGCCCCGTCTGTATAGGCCCAAATCCGAATCCGAAAAACTTTTTCTTCGACAGCTTGTTCAATCGGTTGCCTCGCTCCTTGCCAAGTGACAGGGATCGACTACAAGTGCTTCGATCATAGAGTTCCTCAGGTTTTCCCGCGAGCCGACATGATAGAAATGATTGAGGTTTTTCTCGCAGAGACCTGACCAATGGGACTCTAGATGGAGGTTTCTGCGATAGCGATTCTCCTTCCACATCGAAACCGCAAATCCGCATCTGAGCCGCCGGACGCTCCGCGCCAGCTGCGTCGCGTCTAAATTGGTCCAGGCGTTGAAGTATCCTGTATGACGTCCGATATAAGGAGGGTCGGCATAGACAAAATCTCCGGCCTGAGCCTCCGAGAGGGTCTGCCTCCAGTCCGCATGCCGAAAGAGCCACTTCTTGCCCTGCATCACCCGCCTCACGCGGGCGACCTGATTGCTGATCTTTGTGATAAATCCCGACCGGAACCGGTTTGGCTTATGGCCAAAGGGAACGTTGAACTCACCGCGGCTATTGAACCGCATCACGCCATTGAAGCAGGATCGATTGAGAAAGAGAAACTCCAGAGAGCCTCCAAGACGATTAAAGCGGTCTCGCACATCGTTGTAAAATTTTTGTCCATATCTGGACAGCTCCTTGCCGGCTTCGGTGAGGTACCTCCTTACTTCGACTTCGCCTAGAGGCCCGGATTGCAGGTCGGTGAAAAAACGAATGATGTGATAGTTGGTATCGGAGACGAGAGCCCTGCGTGGCGCCAAGTTGAAGAGCACCACACCGGAACCGAGAAAGGGTTCGATCCACCTACCCCGCCCATTCCAGGCTATGCTTTGAGCAATAAAGGATACGAGGCGCGTCTTGATGCCCTGGCACTTGATGGGCGAGACGATCACCTTTTCTATTCCCTTGGGAAGAAATGCTGTCTGTTCTCCGGCTTCAGATTGCGGAGCTCGGATTGATCTCATCGCCGGCATAGAATTTGGAAGGCAGGAGCCTCTTCACAGCCGCCGCCAGACGCAGCATGCCCTCCTCGATCGCTCCCTCGTCGACATTGGAGAAGTTCAGCCTCAGGGTATTCTCCCCCTCACCGTTTACGTAAAAGGGTTTCCCGGGCACGAAGGCCACGTTTTCTTTCAGCGCGATTTCGAAGAGCTCCATTGAAGAGAGCCCCTGAGGCAAAATCATCCAGAGGAACATGCCTCCCTCGGGTCTCGTCGTCTTGACATCTTCTGGAAAATGAAGGTCGATCATCTCGACCATTTTATCCCTCTGTTTTTTATATGCGGTCCTTATCCGCTGGATATGAAGGTCGATATCATTCTCTGTCAGGAAATGATGAATGACTCGTTGGCAGAAGTAATTGGTGTGGAGATCCGCCGCCTGTTTAGGAATGATAAGCCGCTCCATCAATGATTTCGACGCGCAGATCCAGCCCAATCGAAAAGAGGGTGTCGCGATTTTCGAAAATGATCCCATAAGAACAGCCCTATCGCCCAGATAGTTTTTGAAAGAGGGCAGATCTTCTCCCATGAACCGAAGTTCTCCATAGGGATCATCCTCGAGCAGGATCGTATCACATCTGTTTAGCAGATCGGCGACCTCTTTTCTCTTGGCAGCCGAGTAACTGATCCCCGAGGGATTCTGGAAATTAGGAACGGTGTAGAAGAGCTTGGGGTGTAGCTTTTCGCATAGCTCGCCGAAAGCGGTTATCTCGATGCCGTCATGCTCGAGCTCCACGCCGTGAAACTCCGGCATGAAGATCGACAGCGCCTGGATGGCGCCGAGATATCCAGGCTTTTCGATAATTACGGGATCCCCTTTGTCAAGAAAAACTTTGGCCATCAGGTCGATGCCCTGCTGCGAACCCGTGGTGATAAGAATCTCGTCAGGATCGATTGCGAGGTTTTTTCTCTCTCTGTATCGGCGGGCGATATACTCCCTCAGTGGAGGGTATCCCTCGGTTGTGCTGTACTGCAGAGCGTCCTTGCCGTCTTGCGTGAGCACACAAGAACAGGATCTCTCGAGAGCTTGAACGGGAAAGAGCTCGGGATTAGGCAATCCCCCCGCGAATGAGATGACTTTGGGGTCCGCAGCGTAATGCAGAATCTCCCGAATAAAGGATCTGTGAACATGAGCCATTCTTTTAGCGAAACGATGTTCCATAGCGGTGCAACCGGAATGCCCAACCTTATGGGTTTCGACCTGGAAAGTCAAGATTGCCCTTCGCAGATAATTTCCCTGCATGGACAGTGGCCTTTTGTATAAAACAATAGCCTTTTGTAAAAAAAAGGTCCTTCGTAGACAAATGACAGGCCCCCTGCTAAATTGAGATCGTGAAGAAGATACGCAATCCTTTTCTCGAGAGCGAAAACTATCTCTGCTTCGGCTGTTCGCCTAAGAATGAAAGCGGACTGAAGATGGAGTTCTATGAAGAGGGGGAGGAGGTGGTTTCGCTCTGGTCCCCCAGCGAGAGCTTCAGAGGCTACAATACTTTTCTGCATGGGGGCATCCAGACTGCCCTTATGGACGAAATCGCAGCCTGGGCCGTATTTGTCAAGGTCAAAACCGCCGGAGTGACGTCTCGGATAGACGCTCGTTTTCTCAAACCTGCTTACACGAATCGCGGCAAGATCGAGCTGAGGGCCAGGTTGCAGGAACTCGTCAAAAACATCGCAAAAATCCAGGTTCGCTTATACGACTCGCAAAAGGTGCTTTGCTCGGAGTCAGTGGTCGAATGCTTTACCTATCCCCAAAAAATCGCGCTCAAGAGGCTTCACTATCCGGGGTATGAGAGCTTTATCGAATAAGAATTCGACTTATGACTGAGAACCGTCTGAAACGATGCAGTCTGCCTCCATC
>CAZLRN010000286.1:0-6471 GCA_964561715.1 uncultured Spirochaetales bacterium | reverse complement strand
TCCTGGCCGTAGGAGCCCCCGAAGGGGCCAGATTGGGGATCGCCGCGGAGGAGAACGATGGAGTGATCGATGCGATCGACTTCCTGAGGGAGCATAATCTCAGAAAAAACGTTAGTGCAGGGCGAAACGTGGTCGTGATAGGCGGCGGCAACTCCGCCGTCGACGCCGCTAGGACCGCTTTGAGGTTGGGAGCGGAAACCGTCACGGTTCTCTACAGGAGAACCAGAGCGGAGATGCCTGCCTACGAAGGAGAGGTCGACCAGGCCGAACGTGAAGGGGTTCGATTCGAGTTCCTTTCAGCACCCGAAGAGATACTCATCACCGACGATGGAATAGCCGGGATCCGATGCTGCCGCATGTCTCTGGGGGATTTCGACAGCAGCGGCAGACGCAGGCCGGTGAAGAATGACGAGACGTATTTCTCACTCCAAGCCGATCTTGTCATAACGGCGGTAGGACAAAAGCTGGACCTGGATATTCTAAACGGCACCGATATCAAGGCAACCGAGAGGGGCTTCGTCGAGGTTGATCCGCTCGCCGGCCGGACTTCCGTGGAATGGTTGTTCGCCGGAGGAGACGCATCGACCGGTCCCTCATCGGTCGTCGAAGCCGTCGCTGGGGGTGAACGCGCAGCCGTTGCGATAGATGAGTACCTTACGGGAGAATCCCATGCTTTCTGGAGGCAAGAGAAACCCGTAGATACGTTCTTCGATCCTGACGAGGCGCCGGTTCCTTACCCGCGCGCCTCCGATCGAATCATCCCTGTGAAAGACAGGAAAAACAATTTTAATGAGGTAGAAGTCACATGGCCGGAGGCGACGGCAATTCAGGAGGCAGCACGCTGTCTCAGATGCGATTACGACAAAATGTGCTCTTCAACGGAGGATGCAGCGGAGGATGCATATGTTAGAGCTAACCATTGATGGAATGGCGATGTCGGTACGCGAAGGGGCAACTCTGCTCGATGCCTGCCGGGAAGCCGGTATCAACGTCCCGACTCTCTGTTACCTGGAGGGATTTGTTCCCGTGGGTGCGTGCAGGCTTTGTCTTGTCGAGGTCGAAGGGGCCAAATCGCTGGTAGCCTCTTGCGTGACTCCTGCAGCTAGCGGTATGAAAGTACGCACGAATACAAGGAGAGTCAGAAACGCGCGGCGGACCGTCGTGGAGTTGCTCCTCTCAAACCACGGGGGGGACTGCCAAACCTGCGAGCGTAGCGAAGACTGCGAGCTGCGAAATCTGGCAAGTGAACTTGGCATAACCGACCTACGATACAGAGGCGAGGCAATTTCCGCACAGGTGGATCAATCTACTCCGGCTCTGGTGCGCGACACGTCCAAGTGCATTCTATGCCGTCGCTGCGTAGCCGTATGCAATGAGGTCCAGGGAGTCGGCGCCCTCTTTCCTCAGGGGCGAGGGCTCGATTCGGTGGTCGGTCCTGCCTTCTGCAGCAATCTCGAAGAAGTAACCTGCGTACAGTGCGGACAGTGTGCCGCGGTATGCCCGGTCGGCGCCATTATAGAACAGGATCACACGGAACGGGCATGGGCGGCTATAGACGATCCATACAAACATGTCGTCGTTCAGACGGCTCCGGCCATAAGGGCGGCCCTTGGAGAGTGCTTTGGCTACGAACCAGGTACGCTGGTCACGGGCAAGATGGTTTCCGCCCTTCGCAGACTCGGCTTCGACGGTGTGTTCGACACGGAGTTCGCCGCCGACCTCACCATCATGGAAGAAGGAACGGAGCTCCTGACGCGCCTGAAGAAAATGATCGTAGAGGATGGTAAGGCGGCTCTACCGCAATTCACCAGTTGCTGTCCAGCCTGGATCAAGTACGTCGAGACCTTCTACCCCCATTTTTTACCCAATATCTCGAGCTGCAAGTCGCCTCAGCAGATGTTTGGCGCTGTCGCCAAAACGTACTACGCAGAGAAGATCGGTAGGAAGCCCGGAGAGCTGTTTGTGGTTTCCGTAATGCCATGCACGGCAAAGAAATTCGAGGCCCAACGCTCGGAGTTGAGTAATAACGGCCTGCAGGACGTCGACGCGGTCCTTACGACGCGTGAGCTCGGCAGGATGATAAAGCAAGCAGGCATCGATTTCAGGTCTTTGGCTGACGATGAGATGGATTCGCCTCTGGGCCGAGCGTCTTCCGGAGCAGCCGACATATTCGCCAACACGGGAGGCGTAATGGAGGCAGCGCTGAGGACCGCTTTTGAGATCGTTACGGGAAGGCCTCTGCCATTCAAGAGGCTGCACATTAAACCCATAGAGGGTTTGAAAGGCATCAAGGAAGTATCCGTCACCATAGAGAGTGCCTTGCCTGAATGGCATTTCCTTGAGGGGGTCGAGGTAAAGGTGGCGGTGGCGCATGGCCTGGCTAACGCCAGAAAAGTTGTCGAGATGATTGAGAGCTCAAAATCGAAATACCACTTCATCGAGGTCATGGCTTGCCCCGGTGGCTGCATTGGAGGGGGCGGTCAGCCGAGGATGACCACCGATGAGATTCGAAAGGCCAGAATCAAGGCCATATACAGAGAAGACGAAGGGAAGAAGCTCCGCAAGTCCCACGAAAATCCGGAAATCAAGGAAATATACAAGAATTTCCTTGGCAAACCCCTTGGCGAGCCGTCCCACCATCTTTTGCATACACATTACTATGAAAGGCAAAGGGTATGAGGAACTCGTCAATTGAAGTGCAGTCGATTGATAATCGGAAGAGCGCGTTTACCTGAGGAGGTGACTATGTCGGCAGAGAGGAAAGTTTTGGTGGTCGATGACGATGTCGATTTCGTGAAGCCAATAAAGAGGCTTTTGGAGGTCAATGGCTACGAAGTTATTGCAGCCCAAGACGGCAGAGATGGAATTGAAAAGGCCTGCAGAAACAGGCCGGACGTGATACTGCTCGATGTCATGATGACCAGACTGAGCGAAGGATTCGATACGTTTAGAGAGCTGCGTGCGCGCCCGGAAACCAAAAACATTCCTGTTATCATGACTACCTCCATAAACGCCAAAGTGCCGTTCAAGTTCGGTCCGGACAAGACTTGGCTACCAGTGGATAGATTCATTGAAAAACCGGTCTCACCGGAAACGCTTCTGAAAGAAGTAAAACAGGCAATTTGCTCGGAAAAGGAAGCCGGGCAATAGCGCAAGCGGAGGCTGAGGCGCACCTTTGCAGCCTATGGTACAGGAATGAAAGCTGTGAGAATGAGCAAAATCGCGCTGTATCTATCCAGCCTTTTCATCTTTTTGGGATCGGTGGCAGCTCCAGTCTCATCACAGAGCGGCGCAATCGAAAAGGTGCGAATCCTGGCCCCGGGATCAACTTCTTCGGTTCCTCTGTTTCTCCTGGCGGACGAAGACCCTATCCCTGGGATCGATCTCGAGATCGAGATTTTCACGGGCTATCCACAAGCTTTGGCGTTGCTCTTGAGAGGAGAGGCGGATCTGCTCTTTACCGGCACGAGCCTGGGATGGGAGAACTATCTTGATGGCGGCCCGCTGGTGATGATCAATACGGGAAGCTGGGGAATCTCATACATCATAGGGAAAGATCCTGCGATCAAGAGGTTTTCCGATTTGGAAGGAAAGCGTATTGCCATTCCCTTTCCTGGCTCTCCTCTGGATTTCCAGACTCGTTATATCCTCAAACGAGTGGGAATCGACCCAGATAGAAACCTGTCGATCAACTACTCGCCCCCATCACAAACCATGGCCAGGCTAATCAAAGGCCAGTTGGACGCGGCCCCTCTGCCAGAACCGCTGGCAAGCTATCTGGTGAGCCAAAAGGGACTCTGCAGGCTGATCGACTACAAGGAGGTTTGGGCCGAGCTATCCGACGGTGATCCCAGATCCCCTCAAGTCAGCTTATTCACTACTCAGAGCTTCAGCCGAATGAATAGAGAATTCATCAGCAGGCTGATGAGCCATTGGGGAGAGGCTGTGCAGCGAGTCATAGCGAACCCGGAGGTAATGGCACGGAAATTTTCTAAAATCCTGGGATTCGCGGAAGATGTCGTCTCCGAGGCGATACGAAATACCCTCTACTATCTGCCGTCACCTTCTGAAAATATGCGACGGGTTAGTGACTACTATAACCGCGTAAGAGATTTTCTGCCTGGCGTCCGAGGCAGCCTGGACCGAGACTTCTTTTTTGTGAACGAAAAATGAAGAGAGTATTCGTTCTCTTGGGAATCGCTGTTCTCATAGCCCTCTGGACGGCAGGATCATACTTGGTGGGATCTTTCATAATTCCACCACCCTGGTTGACTCTCTATGACACATTCTTAATGCTAGGCCGATGGCATACCTGGGTCCAGATGCTGACGACGCTGTTCAGGGTAACCATCGGATTCCTGTTGGCCTTTAGCGTCGGCACCGCCCTCGGACTCTTCTGCGGCAGAGAGAGAAACGTTGAAGCTTTTTTCAAACCCCTGGTTCTGCTTGTGCAGGCAATGCCGCCTCTTTTGTGGGCCATTCCCCTTATACTGATTCTTGGAGCCGGCCACTTCTCGCCGATTTTGGTCATCGCTCTGATCTCTCTGCCTCTGGTTGCCGTAAATGTTGCCGAGGGCACGAAATCGGCACCCCGTCAGCTGGAGGAAATGCTCAGGCTCTACGCACCGGGGCTCTATCCGAGGGTAAGAGAGCTGTTCCTACCCCATCTTCGGCCGTTCCTTTCCTCCTCTCTAAAACTGGGGATCGTATTGAGCATTAAGGCTTCCGTCGTGGCTGAGTTTTTCTGCTCAAACGATGGAATCGGGTTCCAGATTCAAGCCGCCTACCAGTCGTTGCAGATCCGCAGGTTGTTCGCCTGGGCCCTTTTTCTTGTGCTCCTCGTAATCCTCAGTCAATGCCTGCTTTCCAGGTTGATCGGCACAGGGACGACCAAGAATTCCACCTTCTCGAAGAGATGTGTGTCCGGAAGCCAATCCGTGGAAGAGAGCCCGTTATTCTTTTCTTTGCCGGGCGACACTATGCAGGAAATCCGGCTCGAACAGGTTTGTTTCGCCTATCCATCAGGGCATAAGGTCCTCCATGATATCGATCTAACAGTGCGCCCCGGGGAAGTTATTGTCCTATCAGGCGAGTCAGGCATCGGAAAAACAACCCTCCTTCATTTAGTCGCCTCCTTGCTGAAACCAACCTCTGGCAGAATTGTAAGGCCTGAACGACTGGGTCTCGCCTTTCAGGAGGACCGCCTGCTCCCATGGCGGACCGTGGTTTGGAATGTGGCGCTTCCCCTCGTTTACGGCGGGTCTAGCGTCGAAAGGGCGCTGACTCGAGCTTCTGTAGTGTTGAAGAAAATCGGACTGGAGGGACTGGAAAATAGCTTTCCCAGTGAGCTTTCAGGTGGAATGAAGAGGCGGGTCTGTCTTTCTCGCTGTTTTGCGCGTATGTCGCAGGCGATTCTGCTGGATGAGCCCTTCTCAGGGCTTCATAGAGAAGCGCGCCAGAATCTGTATGCAGAGCTCTACGATCTTCTCGATCTTCACGGCGTGCCCGTGATTATCGCAACTCACTTGCCCGAGGAGATCCCTTTTAGATCAAACTGTCGCTACTATTCCCTCATACGTATTGGAAACGGAACGACTCAACTGGTACCGAAGAGCCCGAGTGAGCTTTTCTCGCAGCGCCCCGGCAAAGAGCGCCTCGACGTCGTAACTGCCGGTTCTATCGCTTCGCACGATCAGCGGCTGAAGATTGTATCTTCTCAAACTCATAACAATTATTCGGTTGAGCCTTCGCTTTGAAATAAATCCGCCTCAGCAGGGAAAACGTTGCAGAGTTACTGAAAATAAAAGCATTCTTACCCCTGCGTTTCTTCAGTTCTTTTTGACTTCCTATACAAATTAAGATCTATACAAATTAAGATTGAGTTCATTTTCGAGACGGATTTTGGTAGGACCTAAGCCATATTTGAGACTCCGACTGCGGGCGATATGTATATATCCATCGTGGATATCCTCATCCCTGATCGCCAAAATCGCCCCCTGGCGAGCAGCTTAAAATGTTATTGACGCGCTTGGCTGAGATCCCCTTGTCGCGGAGGTGAAGCATGAATTCTTCAAGCATTTTGGCTACATTGGCAGGTTTTTCGGCGGTGCCGAAATTAGTATATATCTTTTATAGAAGGACTTAGTCCCCCTTCCATTTACGGGAGCGACGGGGATTGAACCCGCGATCTCCGGCTTGACAGGCCGGCGCGATAACCAGCTTCGCTACGCCCCCTCGAGGAGGGTAATATATACCTCCTTCGGTGTAATGTCAACATGAATATCGGCAAGCCTTACCCCAGCCAGAGGCCGCTGACCCTTCCTCGTCGTCTACCGGCTGGAGTTTGACAGCCGGCCGGAGTTTGATTGACAGGAGTTTGCTTTGGTGATATGGTTTGCAACTTGACAAAACCGAACCGTTCCATCCAACAGGAGATAGAGATATGCTCTCGAGAGCGGCAAAACGCATGGC
>CAZLRN010000285.1:0-6479 GCA_964561715.1 uncultured Spirochaetales bacterium | reverse complement strand
AGTCTCCTCTGCACTGATTGGTCCGGCAGGATGCATTGGAGAATCTTTCATTTGTTCATAATCAAACCAGCTGAGCCTAAGCCCGCCGCGCCCTTCAGACCTCACTGGATTCCGGACTACTGGTAAAACACTCAGGTTATACAAAAGCAAAGGAATTCCTGCCTTTCCCACTGCCTCAACGCATTTGCAAACCTCATCGATGTCGCGGTCGCGGTCTTTCGTAGCCAGCATGATATTGGGCCACCTTTGATAGGATATATCCGCGCTCGTAAGAGGCAAATGCATCGCGGCTAATTTTAATCCAAAAGATTCAACAAACTCCCGGAATTTTATCAGTGCTTCGGGATTCCACCAGTCCTTAAGGTCTCGTTCTCTGGTGTTTCGCATCAATAGAGGAGAAGCCTCTATATACTCTAGCCCCATTTGCTTACAAAAAGTTAAATCTTCTTCAGATTCAGTTATTTTTTCTCCGATATGTAATCCTTTCCTAATAGTCAGCATTTCTGTCATTTATGTCTCCTTTAAAGTACAGTATTTAAGTTTCAATATTCATTAGGATGTTGATATATCGGATTAACGAGAAGGTAAATGTTTTAATATAAATGTAATCTCCTTATTTACATTGCTTAGTCAATTTATCTTGCAGTTTTCTCAGCCTCGTCTATCTTTTTGCTATCGCTTCTTTTCCTATCTTTCTTGCTATTCCATAGCGTCCAACACCACCCCTCAATCTCGGATCCAGTATATCTCTCACTGCATCGCCGAACATATTTATTCCATAGACCACCAAAGCCAGAGCAAGACCAGGCCATGTAATCAACCATGGCGCCTGAAGCATATAGAGACGCCCTTCTCCGCTAAGCATACCTCCCCAGCTCGGAATGGGAGGAGGTATACCAAAACCGAGAAAGCTCAGGCTGGCTTCAGTCATAATGACACCCGGAACGTGGGCGGTAAAATGAATAATTGCGGGCGCCATAATATTGGGCAGGATATGTCGGGTAAGAATTTTAGCGGTAGAGCAGCCACTAGCAACCGATGCCTCCACATATACATTTTCCTTAATGCCTATAACAGCACTCCTTATCATTCTGGAACCGACAATGCCATATCTAAGCCCCAAAACAAAAATTATCTGCAAAATACCTGGCCCAACGATGGATATCATAACCATCAGAAGAATTAAACTGGGAAGGCTCATCACTATATCAACAACCCTCTGTATTGCCAGGTCAATCTTACCGCCGAGATACCCGCAAAGCATACCTAGGATTATAGATGTGACCGACCCAATAACAGACGCAGCCAAGCCTATGATCACTGAAATACGAGCCCCGAAAATGACACGACTGAATATGTCTCGTCCGACAAAATCCGTGCCAAACCAATGCTCAGATGATGGCGCCTTAAGCGTCTCTGACATATTGGTTGCGTTCATGCCATATGGAGCTATAAAGTCGGCAAAAATGCCAGTCAACAACAGGATTAGGGTTATAACTGCACCTACGGTCCCCAGCGGCTTTTCTGTAACCAGTCTCCTGAAAAAATAGATCACTCCGGAGCTTCTCTTTATATTAGTTCTATTAGTCACTTCCATTTCTCTTGGTTAATAGTTAGATTATTGCTCTCCATGCAAATATCCCCTTATTTATAGCGAACCCTCGGGTCTAAAAAGGCATAGGTAATGTCAACTATTAGATTAACTAGCACTAGGACGGCTGAATAAAGGATGATTACTCCACTCATTACTGCTCCGTCTCTCGTATTCAACGCTGTTACAAGTAGACGGCCCATCCCGGGAAGAGAAAATATCTCCTCTATAATAACTGTGCCCCCGATTAAAACTGGTATCCGATTTCCTAATATCGTGATTACCGGGATTAGCCCATTTCTCAGGGCATGCCTGATGTTGACAATCCTCTCGGGGAGTCCCTTTGCCCAGGCAGTCCTGATGTAATCTTGCCTCAGCACCTCCAACATCATGGTGCGGGTCATCCTCATGGTTGTCCCTGTTAGGGCCAGGCCCAGAATGATGGCGGGCACTATGAACATCTTCAGATTGCCCAAAACGTCCTCATTAATACTGATTAACATGATCGGTGGCATGTAGCCCCACCATATTGAGGGATAAACTATTACCATTGTCCCCAACCAGAATCCAGGAATGGAGATACATAATATGGCAATGGTACGGGCTACATAGTCACCCCACTGATCCTGCCGTAAAGCCGATAATACACCTGCAGGTAGCGCTATTAGTTGTCCTATTATTAGGCCTATGAGGCCAAGCTCAAGGGTTACTGGCCATTTCTTAGCCACTAGAGAGAGTACGGACCTCCTTGCCGTCCATGACTCACCTAAATTACCTTGAAACAAACCGCGAAAACTGCCATCTACCTGGGGAGCAATCCCCAACCAGCGTCCATACTGGATCAAGGCCGGTGCATCTAGTCCCAAGGCTTTCTCAACCGCAGCTCTATCGACTGGCGCGTCATCTATAGCTTGTGCATTCATTGCGTCAATCATATCACCTGGAACAAGGCGCACCAGAAAAAAAGTTATGAAGCTAACCATGAACAGAGTGGGTATCATTAGCAATAGTCTTCTAATTATGTAAGAACGCACTCCATTCACCTCCGATTGTTCTCTGGACTTGCAACAAAGCCTCGTCTATCCTCTTAGCTGCTGATACTGCACTCTGCTGCCCAATTCACTAGTTTTTTTCGCCGGCTAATTATCCTCCGCACGTTGAGGGTCAATAGCTTTACATCTTGGATTTTCTTTTTGTTACTACTCCTTCTAGCGGCAAAAGAGCAATGTCTACCGGTACTCTTATAATGACTCCGGTGCCGATAACGGCATAGGGGGATAGGGCTTCTACCCCCACCCCCCTATTTTGTTTCTCATGTCACTGTTGCCTGTCGGGAATTGTTCTCAAAACTTTCCGATGACAGATTACCATACTACCTAGAATCCCATCTTTTTCTTCATTTCCTGATCAATCCAAGCGTAGCTTAGGATTTGAATTGCCTGAAGGTCAGCAATGGTTTTCTCACCATAATAATTCCTGATCCACGGCCAATAAAAATGGCATGTCTTTTCTGGGAAAAGCGGTATGGCTACAACTTCACGAAGCAGTATTTCGGCTGCCTGTTTACACATAGCATTTACCTCTTTTTCATCCAGCGAATACATCATATCGCTGACCAACTTATCATAATTGGGGTCCGACCAGTCACCATTATTTTTCCATCCTCCGGTAGTCCGGGTATGCCCAAGCTCATAGACATTACCAACTGGATCCACCAGTGAATCCGAACCAACGAGGGTACCATCATAGGTGACTCCACGCTCCAACGTAGCAAAGTTAGTTGAATCATGCGGCTTGATGTTAACCGTTACACCAATCTTGCTCCACTGGTCTTTGATCAGAGACGCTTTATTCAGGTTAATAGCTGTGTTTTCACAATGAAGCGACGTCGTAAGACCGTTGGGGTAACCAGCATCTGCCAGCATCTTTTTGGCCAGGGTCGGGTCATATTTATACAGTATCTGTATGTCTTCAGGCAACTTATCCTGCGGAGTGTAAACAAAAGTCGACGAAGGAAGTATCGGATAGAAGTGTATCGGCTCCCCAACCACGTTCCCCAAGGGCTGGAATGCAGCCAGATCGGTACCAACCATCAGAGCTCGCCGAACGTTTCTATCATTGAAAGGTTTCTCTTTATGCTGGAAGTTCAGATTGTGTCCTGCAAGAATATAACTGGCTGATATGAGATCTGGGTTTGTTGCTTTGAGTGACTCGAGCTGGGTTATCGGTACAGCATCGTTGAAGTCGATCTTTCCCGTCCGTAGAGCAGCAATATGAGTGGCTTCATCAGCAATAATAGGGTATACCACCTTGTCCATAAACGGAACTTGATATTCTTTACCGTCAATGGGCGTCTTTCTCCAGTAGTTGGGATTCCGAACAAAGCTGATATAGGAACCAAGGACCTCTTCTCCAAACATCCATGGTCCGGTACCAACACAATTCTCCCATTTAGTAGCATCGACTTTTCGTACTTCAGGTGGACCATACGTTCCACGATCTTCGAGGCCAACCCAATATAAGAAAAAGCTTTGGTATTTTTCGAATTCACAAACAACGGTGTATTTATCCGTGGCGTAAACATCTTTCAGGACACCATTGAATCTACCTCCCCATGCCGGTATGTCGTGCCAGAATTCGTTTATGTCCCAAGCAATATCCTCGCCGGTAAGCTCCCTGCTTTCCATAAAATCCACATTATCCGCCGCCCAGTAAATTCCCGGCCGCACGTGCATAACTACCTTATCATGAGTGACCTCCCAGCTTTCGAGCAAACATCCTGTCATATACTGGGGGGGCATGCGGTCCCTCTGCTGAAATGCAAATTCTCCGGTACCTCTGGGTCCATACTTCTCAAAGTCACCCATAAACAACATCTCTTGAATAGTTTGCCAATAAGGAAAGGCATTTGATTGTGCATCTCTAGGGTCTGCACTCGGTGGATCCGCTGCAGCTTTACCAGTATAGAGAGTAAGCGTTCCACCATACTGCGGTTCTCCAGTGGTTTGCGAAACAGAGGTTGTCTCCTTCTTGCCGCCGGCAAAAACAAGGGGCGCTATCAGCGCGAAAGCCAGTAATAGGATAAATAAATTCCTTTTCATAATGTTGCTCCTTTAGCCTCATTTAATTTAAAGATTTTCTGATGTACGTCGCTAAATGGTTTCGGACATCGATACCGATTATATAAGCGACGCTTTTCCATCTACGATACTGGCAATTCCTCTGAATTGCCAGCCCTCATCCGTTGATTACGATACGCCTCCCGTCTTCTTCTGATTGTCTGCTTCTTGATTTTCCTCCTTCGCATAAAGATTTTCTCTTCCCTTCCGAGGTACTTATACTCCACCCTTCGTTGGATCTTCGCCTCCAGCTGCATCGGCAGAAAGTAGTTGTCCAGGAGAATGATGTTCTTCAGAGATTGGTGATATCTCTCGATCTTAACTTGGGTCATGGGATGGAAGGGTTTACCCCGGGTATGCCCCATCTCCTGTTCTTTCAGGTATTCCTGAAGACGCTTTGAGATGTGAGAGGGTCCGTTGTCGCTCAACAGCCGTGGCCTCACCTCAATCCGAGCGTCATATACACCCATAAGTTGTATCGCCAGATCAAGAGTCTTCTTCACGTCCTCTGCCCTCATGGCGGAGCACAGCTTCCAAGCGAGGATCTTCGGAGAGTAATCATCCCTCACTGTGGAAAGATATGTGTTGAACGAAATCAATATTTGTTGTATATAACACATATATAAACATAATGCAACAATAATATTTGAATATTTTCAACAAGCTGCTTAAAATCAGACGGGAGAGAGCAGTTTTCGCGCAGAACGAGCCGTGGCACATGTTCCAACGGCATCATGGATTTCCGGAAAAATGAGGTGGAACTTGAAAGAGACTCACACGGGGAACCTTAAGAAAAAGGCGTACGAGACCATCAAAGACAAGATCATACGTTGCGAGTTAGTGCCCGGGGATCCCATCTCGGAGAAGGAGATAATCGACGAGATTGGAGTCAGCAGAACGCCCATTCGCGAAGCCTTGGCAAAGCTCGAGGAAGAAAACTTGATCCGGATTTTCCCAAAGAGAGGAATTTTCGTCACGGACATCTCAATAAAAGATGTCATCGATATCTATTCTCTGAGGATCGTGAATGAGTCGTTCGCTGTTCGGGTAGCAGCAAATCACGTCGATATGGAGCGACTTGGCAGCTACTTCGAATTCTGGAAGAATCCCAACTATCACGTTTCAGTGGAAGAACACATTTCGCAGGACAGAGCGTTTCATTCGTTTTTGGTGGAGTCTACAGGCAACAAGTATCTGCTTCAGTTCATACTACGGCTGTATGATCAGGCGAATCGAATCGGGTATCTTTCCCTGGAGAGATACGCAGAGCGCCTGGAACAGACAAGAATTGAACACATACAGATCATCAAATACCTGAAAGAGGGAAAAGCAGCGGATGCTGAGAAGGCAATGCGCATTCATCTGGAGAATGCAAGGGACAATGCGCTTAAGCTCTTTCCCCTCTCTGGTGTTCAGTCCTTGAACCAGGGTCTATGACGTGGTATGCCGGAAATCCACGAAGACCAGCAGTCCTGTAGTAAAAGACCACCTGCAAGGCAGCGGTGCGGGCTCAGCCGCCCACCCGATGCGCTGGCTTCGAAACTGTAGTGAAGCATCTGCTTAGAGGAGAGTACACAACCCGCTGCATAAAGCCGAGACCTTGAGTTTCCCGTCTGCCGCCTCCGGAGCGGGCCGAAACGAAGCGAGGTACCGGCTTACGCAAGTATGCCCGGTTTCCTGATCGAGCCAAATGAGGCGGCTCGTGCTGCTCTCAAATAGAAGGACGAAGGATAGCCCATAAGTGGTTTATACGTTATGTGCAGGAGGAA
>CAZLRN010000284.1:0-6494 GCA_964561715.1 uncultured Spirochaetales bacterium | reverse complement strand
GTATACGCACCTCCCGGATGCCAGAAAAGGGCGAATAGACCCATAAGCCCCTCTCGGGATCGGCCAGTCCTGGGACAGTCGCTCCGGCTCGTGTCACTTCTCGATAAATAGGCTTTTTCTGCAATTCCGAGAGGATTCTCAAAACGCGCGTCATTACAGCATCGAATGTAGAATCCCCTTCCAGCTCTTCTCTCTCAATGGCCAAAATCCGGCCTTGGCCATCAACGATGCCCGCCCGCACCTTAGAGCCGCCTATGTCGATAGCCAAAATGTGAGCACTCTCGGCCTGCATCATGTCTCATGGCCTCCCCCAGATTTCTTTTTTGTGCTTCGTGCAAAGATGAGAACGGCGGCGGTTCCTAAAAGGATGAGAGCTGTTACGATGAAGACGCCCCGATACCCCCAGACAATCGAAACCGATGCTCCGACCACCGGTCCCAACGCCATGCCTCCGGAGCCGACGCTCGAGCTCAAACCGTAGATCTCTCCCTGACGATCCTTGTCGGCGCGATCCGCGATGAGCGCGTTGACCGAAGGCATGGTCCCGCCCAAAAATGCGCCCCCTATGATCCTCAAGAAGAGCAGTTGCCACGGATTGGTCACCAAGGCTTGGGGAATATACAACGCCGTTGCTCCGACAAGGCAGACGAGAAGCAGTCTTCGGTACCCTATCTGATAACTAAACCTTCCCAGGGCTGCCGATGAAAGAGCAGCAGAAAGAGCGCCCAATCCAAAGATCAGGCCCGTTACAAGACCCACGGTCTGCGGTTCTCGTGTAATGGTCTGTATGAAAAGCGGAAGAATGGGAAAGATAACCGAACCCGAGATATAGGTCGTGCAAACGACTATGAGCAAGATGACGAGGGTTCGAGATTGAGCGACGACGCCGAAATTCGGAATAACGGTGCGCCAGAAAGATCTCGTAGCCGGTCTCTTGGTAAAGTCCTCTTCGACATAGCGATAGACGACGACTCCCCCGATCATGAGACAGACCGCTGTCACGAAGAAAGCGACGCGGGGGCCTGATATATCCAAAACGATTCCGCCGATCATCGGGCCTACGGCTGATCCGACGAATATAGCTGTTTGAACGAGACCGAGACCGTATCCCTTGCGATCCTCAGGGGTGATCGATGCGGCAAGCACATTCGCAGCAGCGACTGTCCCCGTTACGGTGCCTTGCAGAGTCCGCAGTAGCAGGAGCTGCCAGGGGTGGGTCACAAGACCGGTCAATCCCAGCAAGATGGAGCCACCGAACATTGCCCGAAGCAGCATGATCCGCCGTCCATATGAATCTGCTATCTTGCCCCAGATTGGTGCCGCAATGGCCAGAGTGATCGAACCCGCCGTGTTGCAAGCTCCTACCCAGAGCTTGACGCTCGTGGGATCCCGAACCCCCATTTCCTGAATAAAGAAAGGGAGAAGGGGCATTGAGACACTAAAACCTGCTATGGCGATGGTTTCGGCCACAAATATTGCGTAGAGGCTTTTCTGCCAATTTGAGCTTTTATCGATCATCGCCGGATAACTGAGAATAGTATTCCCTAGCCGGAAAGGCAAGCGCGGAGGCTCGGCTATTTGACCGCCGAAGGCTGCTGGTATAAGCTTGTGCTCGAGATGACTAATATTTTCGTAGGCGCATACACGAGCAGAGGCTCTAAGGGCATTTATGTGTGTAGGATGCATCCCCAGGATGGCGCTTTGGAATTGATGTCCGTCGCTTCTGGCGTAGAGGAGCCTTCGTTTCTGGCATGGTCCGCTGAAAAAACCTGTCTGTACGCGGTCAACGAGCTGAAGGAGCCACGTGCGGCCGGATCAGATGCCGGCAGGCCGCCGGATGCCGCTTTACCGAGCGCCGGAGCGCCGGAGCGCCTGCCGCCGGTTCGCCGGGCTCCGGTTCGCCGGCCGCCGCGTCGCCGGGCGGTGTGAGTGCTTTTTCTTTTGATCCAGATTCCGCTGAGCTCACACTCCTGAACCAACAGGCTTCCCACGGAGCGTCCCCTTGCCATTTGACGGTGGATCGTACGGGCCGCTTTCTTCTGGCTGCCAACTACGGAAGCGGCAGCGTTGCAGTATTCCCTATACTTGAGGATGGTCGACTCGGCGAGGCGAGCTGCGTCATTCAGCACGAGGGCCGGAGCAGGGATCCGAAGAGACAGGCAGGTCCCCATGCTCACTCCATCAATCTGGATCCATCAAACCGCTTTGCCCTGGTAGCCGATCTCGGGATTGACCGGGTGGTGATTTATCGATTCGATTCGTCGCAGGGCCGGTTGATTCCAACTGACAAGCCCTGGATCGCGACGCGTCCTGGGTCAGGGCCAAGGCATCTTGCCTTTCACCCTCATCGGTCCCGCTGCTATCTCATCAACGAGCTAGACTCCACGATGACGGCTCTACATTACAACGAGGCCCAGGGCCAGCTCGATGAGATACAGACTGTAACGACCCTGCCCTCTGACTACTCGGGAGCCAACACGTGTGCGGATGTGCATTTGGACGCCTCAGGACGATTTCTATACGGCTCCAACAGAGGTCACGATAGTATCGTGATCTTCCGGATCGATCAGGATACGGGCGGTCTGCGCCTGATCGGACACGAGCCGACTCAGGGGAAAAAGCCCCGCAACTTTGCTATCGAGCCTGGCGGTGAGTTCCTGTTAGCCGCCAACCAGGACAGCGACTCTGTCGTGACATTTCGGATCGATCATGATTCAGGGCTTCTGGAGCCTACGGGGCAGGTTCTTGCGCTTCCGGCGCCGGTCTGTCTATTGCCGGTATCATTTCCGCCGCAATAGCCGCTTTGAGGAGAGCGAAGCGACAATGTCAAAACTGAAGATCACCGATATCCGGATGTTCCTTCTTCAACCCGATAGAGCCAGGCTCGCCATTGTAAAAGCCCTGACTAACGAGCAGGGGCTCTACGGATTGGGCTGTGCGACCTTCACCCAGAGAATCAAAGCTGTGGCGACGTGCGTCGAAACTTACCTCAAGCCCTTTCTCGTCGGGAAAGATCCTGCCAACATTGAAGATATCTGGCAGTCCTCGATGGTCAACAGCTACTGGAGAAACGGGCCAGTTTTGAACAACGCCATCGGCGGAGTCGATATGGCGCTTTGGGATATAAAGGGCAAACTCGCCGGCATGCCCTGCTACGAGCTTTGGGGAGGAATGAGCCGCCCGGCTGCCACGATATACGTGCACGCTGATGGTCGAGAAAAAGAAGAGGTGTGTGCGAGGGCGGCACAGTTTGTAGAGCAGGGCTTTCAGCATCTCCGCTGCCAGCTGGGCACCTATCGAGGCGTCAGAGGCGACAAGCTCGAAGGTCCGCCGGGAGCACTGCCGGGCGACTACTTCGATCCCAAGGAAAAACTGCGTCTCATCCCGGAGCTCTTTTCACACCTCAGGCAGCAGCTGGGAGAAAATGTTGAGCTGCTCTACGACGTCCATGAGCGCCTCGCGCCGGTTGACGCTCTGTGGCTGGCTAAAGCCTTGGAACCTTACAGGCTTTTTTTTCTCGAGGATATGTTTGCTCCCGAAGATATTGACTGGTTTGTGCACGCAAGGGCCCAGTGTGCCACCCCCTTGGCCATGGGTGAGCTCTTTACCCATCCGCTGGAAATCACACCCCTTGTGTCAAGACGCCTCATCGATTTTATCAGAATCCATCCCTCCGACGTGGGCGGTGCAAGCCCCTCACTCAAAATCGCCCATCTGTGTGACGCTTTCGGCGTGCGCACGGCCTGGCATGGACCCCATGATGTTTCGCCTGTTGGAATGGCAGTTAATGTCCACATGGATGTCGCTCTCAGCAATTTTGGGATCCAGGAGTGGGCCTTCAGAAGTGAGACTGAGCACGAAATTTTTACCGGGATACCGGAAGTGAGGGAGGGCTTCGTCTACCCTAACGAAAGGCCGGGGTGGGGAGTGGATTTCGATGAAAACCTGGCAGCCCGATATCCTATCGACGACGAAACGGTGGGGTGGACAGTGAGCCGACTTCCAGATGGATCAATGGGTCGACCCTAGCCGAGCCGTACAATTCTTTGAATTGTACTCTGCTCAGAGCTGTGTGCGGGATCATTTTTCAGGAAAAGGCGCTGGCACAATCGTAAACGAGTGAATAGGCGGTTCTGCCCTCGAACTCGTGTTTCGACCCAAAAACGTTTTTCAGCGCCGGTGTGAGCTCTTTGTAAATCACATTCGAGACCGAGAGACCGTTCGGTTCCGTGCCCTGCTTCTCGAGATGTGCCGCATAATTGATGACATCCGAGACGATTCGTCCCGTATCCTTGTAGAATTTGATTTTTCCGTTGTCCATCCCGATTCGCAGAACGATGTCATCCTTGATGGGTTTTGCGGGAGCCAGGTTGAAGACGGGCAGTGAAACCAGTATTTCGAGGCAGCAGTTTACGCTCTCTGATACGTTATCCTTATCTCTGAAAGCGATAATTCCGCCGTCGCCGGCCCAGGACCAGATTCGACCGTCGTAATGTTCGAGCTTGCGCTGCAGATACTCCCAGAGTTCGTAGTAGACCTTTTCCATCACCTTAGGTTTGTTTTTTTTCACGAGCTTGGAGTTTTCGCAGATGTCGACCGAAGCGACAGTGACGGGATACTCCTTTCCGTCTTTGAGGGATCCCCAGTTAATCAGCAGCTCTTTCTCCTGGTCAAAATTGACGAGCCTGTGCTTTTCGAAGTCGAAAAAGATGCCGGTTTTCGACAGGTGGTAAAGGAAGTTCTCCAGTCCGGCTATCTCGACGATTCGCCCATTGAGCATATTGGCGTCCAGCTGAATCACTATGCTGCAAAGATCGTTGAGCTTGTTTTTCGATTCGCACTCCCCAACGAGTCTCTTTGCGGCGTTCAACGGTGATATGGAAACCTGATCGGAAACTCCTTCCAAAGCGTGTGTGCTGTAAGACTTAAATAGATCACCGCCAAGAGTTTCAATATCGGTAAAGGTCAGGCTTTTCCCGATAAGTTCGGTCATCTCTCTCTGAATGGCAATGTCAAACACCTTAATTCTCCGCTAAAATAGTCTAATCCCTCTAGTTTTAAGATCTCTAGGATTAAAATTTAAGAGAATTTGAGGAAATTTACAAGTCGGAGATTTTTACCTGCCGGGGATTCTCAAGAGGATCTGTGGTGGAAGATGCCGCTGTCCTTTTTAGCGGAATCTTCGAGGCCGTTTCCCATGGAGACCCCATGCCTGTACTGATATGGCCACATGCTTTTCAGATGGAAGAGGGCGACGCGGTCTCCGTCTGAGAGAACCTGATCGAGGTCCGGCTGTTTTCTCGGCATTGCAGTGAGATTTCCATTGATAAACGTGATGCCCCGCTGTTCTGTGGGAATGGACATCTTGGCAAGGAGATCCTTGAGACAAGATCCCTCGGGAAGCTCGACTTTTAGATTAGAGGCGCTTTTATTCTTGTTTCCGGCAGCATAACGTGCCAGCGGACCATAAAGCCAGAGGTCTATGCTTAACAAGATCCACCCCCGATAGGAGGGAAGATGCCGATTTGGTCCCCCTCGCAAATTTTGTATCCGTTCTGCTTGGCTCTTCCGTTTACGAATACGAGCAGGCCACCCTTGTCCTGGAGTTCGAGTTTTTCAATGAGGGCGGATATCGAGGTTTCTGCGGGCATTTCCAGCTCTATGGGCGAACCGGGTTTGAAGCCCTTGGGGACTTGATCTTTGAGAGATTCAGAGAGCTTGTCCGCCAGTGTGGCAAATACCTTGAGATAAAACTTCATGATCTACTCCCTACCGACCAGATCCAGGACATCGTACAATGTCCTGGGCATAGAGGCAATCGGCACAGGAGGGATTCCATCCCCAACACCCCTCATTGCGTTCTCTCAGATCACAGGTCTCCCGCAGATCACAGTCGGGGCAGGAGGGAAAGTGGAATGCCCTGACCTCGTTTCGAAAACGACAGTACTCCTCCGATGTCCAGATATCCTGCAGGGAGCTCTGGTTGACATTTCCGAGAGGGTAGCGGCTAACCTGTTTCTGTCTGCCATCGACGGCGTAGTAACTGTAGCTGTGGCAGAGGGCGTAGCAGGGCACAACGCTTCCGTCCCAACCTACAACAGCTGCCTTGTCCTCGACGAAGCGGCACCTCTGCTCGGCGCCCCAGTGCATCCTGGGCAGATCCGGTGTGCCCCAGAGAACCCAGGCGTCGAGCTGTACAGGCCAGCCGACGGCTGGAAGCGGGGCTTGGGGTTCGTAGCCGTAGAGGACCTCCCCCCGCATCTCTTCGGTGTGGGCCAGAACGTTGCTGACCAGCAGCCGGGTTGCTGCGAGATCCCTTGCCAATTCGGGCAGCTCGCGGAGCTCTTCGATGTTGCTCTTCAAAGCCACGAACTCGATCTCCACCGCCGGCAGGAGCGCTCCCAGAGAGGCCCTGATTGCGTTGAAGTTTCGGATATTCTCCAGCACCCGGGAGAGTGTCGTTCCACGCACATGTTCGTAGGTCTCCGGATTGA
>CAZLRN010000283.1:0-6498 GCA_964561715.1 uncultured Spirochaetales bacterium | reverse complement strand
GGCCAGAACACCGGCGAATGGATGAAGGGGGGAGAGATCCGCGTCGACGGCCATATCCGCGGGATCGGTAAAAGCATCGCGGGGGGACATATCTACCAGGGCGAAAAGCTGGTCTTTCCTCAGGAAAAAGAGATCAAGAACTGATGAATAAATCGGAGCTACTGAGGATTTGGTCGGAGGTGCGCCGAAAGCATTTTTACCCGGAGCTACCGGATCCCGTATCTGTGGAATCACTTCGTTTTGAGGCTCGCCCTGAGCCTGATGTCGATTCCATCCAAAAACAGTCTGAAGGGTCTTCGGACATCGGCGATTCAGATCAGAGTCCTCCACCCGTTTCTGACGTTGCTCTCGAGATCAAGAGCAAGAGAATTAGCCTCAGCGAATCCTTCGTCAAACAGTTGACGGACTTTCTTCCACCGGAGAAAACCGTGGAAGCCCTGCTCGACCACGGCGTTTCCCACTACTCCTATTGCCCCTGGAATTTCTTCACTCACCTATCCCTCTACAATGAGGCGAAAGCGGTGATGGGAGATAAAGAGATGGCACAGCGGGTTGCCGAGTATTTCATGGATGTTGCCGCAGACACCCACTGCTTCAAGACCATGGAGACGCCGCTTCCGGAGCTCTACCGCGCCATGAACAGAGCAATGACCCTTCGGGATCAATCAGATCAGAGAACGCAGGGAGATGGAATCACGGAGCAGATCAGTGAATCGGATGCGCATCAAGGCAAGATACATAGGGCGATACATGCCCTGTATCAGAGGATATGGGGCGAAGATTTGGGTATTCAGGGATTCGAAAAGATTTCGAGAAAGCTTTCGCGGATCCCTTATCTCGATAGGAAGAGGTGGCCCGAGAGTATCCGCCGTTTTGCCAAGATAGTGAAAGCCCTACTCGAATCCGAAGAGCAAACCGAAGGTTCCGGAGAATCCAATCCAATGGGAGAGAATGACCTTTCCCAGTACTCGAATCGGGAGGTGGATCAAGGCCTGCGTGAGTTTGCCCTCACCTCGGGATCACCGAGCGAATTCAAAAACGTAGTCGAGGATTTCCAGGAGGAGTTGGATGAACTCGGTTACCCGGATTACTCCGGAATGGGGCTAGGCCAGGGATCCAGCGTGGATGCCGACCTGCTCTACTACATGAAATTGGCGGAGAACTACTCCCTGCCGGTTCGAAAGACTCCCATCGAAAAGAGCGGCTCGATGTACCCCTACAGCCACTCCCCCTGGGAGGTAGGAAAACCCTTCAAAGACATCGATCCTTGGACCAGCTTTGGCAAATATATGCCCGGGATCACGCAGATCTGGGAAAGACGGGAGGGAGAGACCTATGGGGAGGACGAGGCGACCCCGGATTGTATTGTCATGATCGATTCCTCTGGAAGCATGGTGAATCCCAAGCAGTACCTTTCCCACGCCGTGTTAGGAGCGGCCTGTGCCTCTGACGCCTACCTGAGAAACGATGCGTCGGTGGCTGTTTATAATTTCAGTGATGTGGAAGCCGGAGGCCGGAGGGTTCTCGATTTTACGAACGACAGGAAAAGCATTTATCAGTGTCTCTGCCATTACTTTGGCGGAGGTACGAGAATCGACATTGGGGATATCGATGCCATCAAGAGCGACGGTACTCCCGATATCTTTATGATAACGGACATGCAGATCACAAATCTCGAGTCTCTCATCGAGTACTTCAATGGACTCGACAATCGCATCACGGCGGTGCATATCGGAGACAATGAGCACGTGAGAAAGTTTCGCCGCAGCATGGAGATAAGAAAAAATCTCAACATCTATACGATTCAGAAGAAGGAGGACATTCCTCGGATCGTGCTCGGTAAGGTGAGGGAATACCTCGGAAACGTGTAGAGCCGCCACAGAGTATTGAAAGGTCACAACCTATGAAGGCTGTTGTGGATCTGGCTTAATACTCGACACCGAAATCATCGTAGCTGCCCGAAAAAGGCACATAGCGATGGTCCACTCGATCTACGATGGCGGAGGGGGGACCATGACGCAACCAGGCGAGAAGGCTGTCGAGTTCGGATTTGGGGCCCTCGGCGACGACCTCTACAGAGCCGTCGGGCATGTTTCTCGCATATCCGGTCAGCTTAAAACGTCGCGCTCTGACAATCGTGCTGTAGCGGAATCCAACTCCCTGTACAAGTCCGTGGATCCGTGCGTAAAGGCACATAAGATCTAAGCTTTTGGTCAAGCCAACACCCCACGCATGATCTGACGGCAGCTACGTTTCCAGTATCTCTCTGATCGTTTCTTCCAACTCAGGATATTTGAAGGGTTTGTAAACGACGGGAAAGGGTATCGAGTATTCAGGATTGAGAAATCCGCTGGTGATGATAATTTTTTTATCCGAGCAGAATTTTTCGAGGAATTTCATCCAGTAATCGCCTCCAAGAAGGCTCATTCGGTAGTCGGTCACTATCAGATCGATCTCTTCATCGAGGATCTGTTTTATGGCGCCAACGCCGTCAGAGGCCACATGCACGATATATCCTTTTTTCTTGAGAAAATCTCTTAGAGTGAGCCTTATAGCGTCCTCATCCTCTACAATAAGAATTCGTTTTTGGCTTTCCATGCATTGCCCCCTCAGCTGTCTTTTTGTAGATCCTCTAGAGTTTCGAAAAGCGTCGAAGGTTCGAAGGGCTTCGCTAAAAATGCATCGGCGCCTTCATCCATGATTCTATTTTCGACATCAGGATCATTTAGTCCGCTGATGGCTATGATTATGGGATTGCCCAATGAGTTATCGCTCTTGATCTTGCTGCAGAGCTTATAGCCATCGATACCCGGCAGATTGATGTCCAATACGACGACTCCGGGTTTTGTTTCGGTCAGAAGCCGGCCGGCTTCAAAGCCGTCAAAGGCTTGATGTACGAGAAAAGAGGCGTCTTTTGAAGTGAAATACTTTTTCAGGATGTTGTTGAGATCTGCGTCGTCTTCGACGATCAGAACCGTGTTGTCCCGCTCTTGCTGATCTTGGATATTTTTGAGCTCTTCCGGGATGCGCATCCCTCTAGATTGCAGAAAACGGTAGAGATCATCGGAATACACCCGGTATTGGCCTCCAGGGGTCATAAAAGCTTTCAGGTAGTTGCTCTTTATCCAATTGATGGCTGTCTGATTCACCACGCCGCATATGTTAGCCACCTCGAGAGCCGAGAAGATTCGTACCTTTTTTGCGTTCTTTGCCATATTCGAGGCCCCTTCAATAGTGTTGTATTTTCTCAATATCCATTATAATAGCAAATACATCAAAAAAACACCATTGTCCAATATGAAGATTGCTCTAGAAGACTATCGATATCTCAAAAATCGGGGTTATCCTGAAAAGGCCTCACTCAAGCTTGTAGGGGATCGGCATAGGCTTACCCGTCTCGAACGGAATTGCCTCTTCAGGGGAGTGGTCCGAACACCTCTGGCAGAGAGCCGTAAAACCAAGCTGACGGAGCCCGATGAGATACGGAACCAAGCTTTGGGCGTTGATTGGTACAACGTGCTCATTACTGTGGAGAGCTACCTGAAGGGCTTGCCTGTTTTTGTCTCAGATGACGGGATCCTTCGGGATGCAACAGGGGTGCATGGCAGCTACAGAGCGAGCACGATTACGGAGAGGGTGCTGCCGGCTTTAATAGAGAGCATCACCTCCCTCGAGCTAGATAAGGTCGACGTCTATCTCGACGCGCCCATTGCTTTTTCGGGGAGCACGGCAGCTGAGCTGCGCCGGGCTGTAGCCGATCACAATAACTGGGACGTCACGGTGAGCCCCTCTGCTGATTACGAGTTAAAGGTGTACAACGGTGTCGTTGCTTCTTCGGACTCCGTTATTATCGATAGAGCAGATCGGATTTTGGACCTGCCCCGTTTTGTTTTGAAGCGGCTATATTCTTTCGAGCCCCCGGATCTTCTCTCCCTGACGATTTCGAAGCAACTCTAATCATCTCCCCTTGCCTCCTCGAGAAGCTTACGGATAACAACCGAGCTGAAACCCCTGGAGGCGAGCCTCTGGGCCAGTTTCTCTCTAGGAAGACTCCTCAAGACGGCATGTTTTTTCATAAGCCTTTTTACGCAGTCCTCCTCGACCTCTCGGGTCACAATACGATTTACCAGCTCTCCTGCTATCGACGAGTCGATCCCTCGGTGGAGCAATCCCCCCAAAAGGGACCGACGTCCTTCCGGATGCCGGGCGATTCGGGATTGCAGCCATTCTTCGGCAAATCGCGCATCATCCAGGTATCCCAGCTCCTCCATACGATCCAGAGCCCTCTCGATCGATGGGTGACTGAAATCCTTCTTTAGCAGTTTGAGCTTGAGTCTTTCTCGAGAGTGGGGGGATCGGGTGATAAGATCCAGCGCTTTTCTCTCTGCCTCGAGTTGATCCGATTGATCAAGAAGGTCTTGAAGTCTCTGCCAGGATAGCGTGTCCGACTCAGTCAAACCAGCTAGTTCGAGAATCTCTCTCAATAAAAGAAAAGAGGAGCCGTCCGAGAGACGAATTCTGATTTTCTCTCGACCGGCTCCTCGCGATTCTATCGAATCAATGACCACATCATCTCTTGGAGAACTGGAATCTCCTTCTGGCACCGCGTTGTCCGTATTTCTTCCTTTCCACCATTCTTGAATCTCTTCGTAAAAACCCGTTGGCTCGTAAGACTGAGCGATTCGTCTCGTCTATACTACACAGGGCTCGGGACAACCCATGCCTGCAGGCATCTGCCTGCCCTGTGAGGCCGCCGCCCGAAACCCTTATCCGGACATCGTAGTTGCTGGCCGAATCCGTGACTTCGAGGGGCTTCTTGACTATATCGCCGAGCCCTTCGACAGTGAAGTAGTCGTCCAGTTTTTTCCCATTGATCTCGATTTCACCGACCCCCGCCTTGACATATACCCGCGCGACTGAGGTCTTTCTTCTTCCTGTTCCACTTGCAAGCCAATCAGCCAATATCTTCTCCTGAATCTAGTCGATCTCTATTCTCTCCGGTTTCTGTGCTCCATGGGGATGAGCCGGACCGGCATAAACCTTGACGTTTTTAAAAAGCTTCCTTCCTAGTCTGTTTTTCGGAAGCATGCCCTTGATGGCATGCTCAACTGGATAGGTCGGTTTTCGGACAATTACCTTGCTCAAGGGTTCCATTTTTAAGCCGCCGGGATAGCCGGAGTGTCTGATGTAGAGCTTATCGGACATTTTTTTGCCGGTAACCGAGATTCGATCGGCATTAATGACAATAACCGAATCACCGCAGACCTGATGAGGGGTGAAATAGGGTTTATGCTTGCCTCGTAGAATTGATGCGACCTTCGAGGCCAGTCTTCCCAGAGTCATACCTTCGGCATCGATAAGATACCACTTGTGCTCGAACTGCTTCGGGTTTACAAAAATAGTCTTCATATCAGTATCGTCCGGATAGGAAAGATCAGAACATGTAAGGGGCAATATATTAAGATACGATGTCGACTGTCAAGTCTGATCCGCTTGTTATTCTTCCTCTTTTTTTTCCTGTTCTGCCTCTTCCTTCTCCTCTTTTTCCTCCCTCTTTGCTTCAATCTTATCCTTAATATCTGCAATGCCGATGAAGAAGGCAATTAATCCTATCAGAAACGCTACGATGGGCACACCGCCCCTAAGGAACGCCAGAACTTCCTGTGACCAGTTGAGAAATCCGGGAGAGTTTATTGGCAGAACCGAGTAAACACCAAAGAGCACGAGAACTATTCCTATAAGTAGTGCGATCATCAAGATCCTCCAAATCTAATTTTCTATAGAAAGATACCCATTTTAGTGGTTCTGTCAACCGATTTTTTTAGGGAATGCGTCTTCGCAATACAAGTATAATAAACGCCACCGTATAGAGCAGCAGTGGCAGGTTGACGAGCACGACCTGTAGAATCTGATCTAGGGGGATATTCCGAAAAAGGGGAATGACGAGAGATTCGAATTGAATGATGCCAAATTGTCGAAGAGTGGAAAAAATGATCTCTGCATAGGAGACCAGGATACCAAGAATCACAAAGATCCAGGCGGCGTCTCGGGTCCTCGACCAGAGAAGGATGCCAAAAAATGTGGCCAAGGCCCCAAGAAACAGCCGAACAAGAATCGAAATCTCGGTAAACTCCATATTCCTATCTTTTCGGAAATACAGAAAAAAGTCTAACTATTTTTTTGAGCTCCCCATCTGATGCTTCGGCCGGCAGGATACTGGGATTCTCGAAGCAGGGAGAGAGGAGGATACCCTCTTTTAGAAAATCATCGAATACTTGGGCGTAGCGGGCGCGTTCGAAGCGAGGTAGAATGTAGGGGCCGCGCTGTATCCATCTATTCTGATCCCCGAGCAGTTGCTGAGAATACCACGGAGGTGGTTCGAAACCTTCGAGACGGGAGAGGCTACTCAATACGCCGGCGAGAAGGAAAGGAGAGATGGGGCTCGTTCCCCTCGTTGGGACAGGGATTCCTTTGCGGAGGCAGAGGATGACAGGGGAC
>CAZLRN010000282.1:0-6543 GCA_964561715.1 uncultured Spirochaetales bacterium | reverse complement strand
CGCAGCCAACGATATACCGTATAGCGACGTCAGTGCTCGATAGTAATATACTGATTTTTTTTCTGAAGTGTAGGCTAAACGGTTCTAGCGGATGCGCCGGTTCTCGAAAGCCAGGGCTGCGGTTGGACACGATTCGACGCAGCGAGCCAACACAGCCTCCAGTTCGGGCGGCGCGCCCAGGTCATTGCGCCCGAATGGGATCGATACCTCCATATCGTAGCCGCGTCTGGTAAAGGTGAAGCCGTAGGGAAGTTCCCGAGTGATCTTGACGCACCGCCCGCACCGGATGCATTTGGTCTGTTCGAACACCACCCCAAAGGGAAGGTCCACCCGAGTCAAGGTGTGCCGGTCCTCTCCCCGTAAGGGCTGGGCGCCGTACTCGTCGGCGTAAAGCCTGAGAGCGCAGGATGAAGACTTGCGGCAGTCGCAGTTGAGGCAGCGCAGGGCCTCGTGTCGGGCCTCTCTCTCGGTGTAGCCACGATTAGATCCCGCCTCAACCGGGGTTCGAGCGTCTTCGGATGCCCCTCTCGAAAAGGGCTCGATTTCCTGGAATCTGATCCGCCCGATACGGGAATCGAAGGGACGGGCCGCGCCAGGCCGGGGCTCGGCCGCCCGCGCCCCTGCACGCTGTTCGTCGAGCCAGCGGTCAACCGCGTCGGCCAGTGCTCTTCCGGCCGCGATGGCCCGAACGGCAAGGCGTGTAGACCGGACTGCATCGCCGCCGGCGAAGACGCCGATTCTGGAGGTTTCTAGGGTAACTGGATCGACTCTGATTCCCCTCTCCGTGGTGGAAATTTTCAGATCGGCTGCTCCCGCAGATCCGCTTGCCAAAACAACAGCGTCATGCCTGTCGATAAGGGCATCGAGATCTTGCCTGGATTTTATCTCTGCTTTCAGCACGATTTGCACTCCGAGTGCCCGAATCGCCTGAATCTCGCTGTCGAAGAGCTCAAGATGCTCCGAGGACAGGGAATCGCGTACTAAGCCGCCCGGTACATCCCTTTTCTCGAATGCCGTGCAGGAGTGACCGTGACGGAAAAGAAAATAGGCGGCTGAGAGCCCCGTAAGGCCCGCTCCTACAACTGCCACTTTGTTCTGTGTCGCCATAGAGGCAGCTCGCTCTTCGTCGGCGCTTCCGACGCTTTTAAGAGAGGCTCTGCCGATATACCCCTCGAGAAGCCGGATGGCCACGGCCTGCTTCCCCTGTCCATGCCTCCGATTCGGATCTACTCGCGCCACCTCCGCCCGCCGGCAAGCCCTCTCGCAGGGGGCGGAACAGATTGCCCCCATTAGGGCGGGAAAAGGGTTGTGAGCTTTTACCCTTTGCACCGCTCGAGCCATTTCGCCGGCCGCGATCTGCTGGATCATGCCAGGAATATCGGGAAAGGCCGGACAGGCGCGTCTGCAGGGAGCTTCGCAGTCTCCCACGTGTTCGCCCAACAATAGCTCGAGAGCCTGGCGGCGTGCAGAGATAACTGTTTGGCTTCGTGTGTCGATTACCATTCCGTCTGAAGCCGGCGCCGCGCATGAGGGGATCAGCCGGTTCTCAGCGACATCCCTGACCAGGCAGACCATGCAGGAGGTTTCAGGCTCAAAGCTTTCGAGGTGGCAGAGGGCTGGAATCTCGATTCCCAGAGCGCGAGCCGCTTCCAGCACACTGCTGCCATCCGGAACGTCGATGTGTTTGCCGTCAATGGTAAGTCGGGGCATGCCCGAGCCCTCCCTCTATCACCTCAACGGCATCCGATGGGCAGACCTGATGGCATGTTCCGCATCGAACACACTTATTTGGGTCGATTTCGTGCTGCTCATAGGGTCTCATCTCTATAGCGCCTGCCGGGCATCTCTGAGCGCACCTCGTGCAGCCAATGCACTTGTCGGTAATCCTGTAGGTGATCAGGGCACGGCATTTTTTCGCCGGACAGCGGCCTTTGGTGTGAGCGATGTACTCCTCGCGGAAATACTTCATAGTTGTGAGAACCGGATTGGGGGCTGTTTTGCCCAGGCCGCAGAGACTGCCAGCTGCCGTCGTATTGGCCAGCCGTTCCAGGTTTTCGATGTCTCCTTCCCGTCCATCACCGCTACAGAGACGTTCGAGGATTTCGAGCATTCGCTTTGTGCCGATTCTGCAAAAAGTGCAGCGGCCGCAGGACTCGGCCTGTGTAAAGACCATAAAGTAACGGGCGATATCCACCATGCAGTCGGTTTCGTCCAAAGCGATGAGGCCCCCGGATCCCATCATGGCGCCTGCATTTGCCAGGGCTTCGTAATCTACTGGGGTATCGAGTAGGGATTCGGGAATGCAACCCCCTGATGGGCCGCCTACCTGGACTGCTTTGAGTCTACGCCCCCCTTGGATACCCCCGCCGATAACTTCGACGATCTCACGGAGGGTCATGCCCATGGGCACCTCAATCAGGCCGCCCCGCACGACCTTTCCCGCCAGGGCAAAGGTTTTCGTGCCGTGGCTTTTCTCTGTTCCGAGCTCAACAAACCTCTCAGGACCGTTGCGCAGGATCCAGGGCACCAGGGCGAAAGTCTCGACATTGTTGACGAGGGTGGGTTTGCCCCAAAGCCCCGATTCGTGCGGATAGGGTGGGCGAAAATGGGGTGTGCCCCGGCGACCTTCGATTGCAGCGATGAGAGCCGTCTCCTCACCGCAGACAAAGGCTCCCGCTCCCTCGACCAGCTCCAAATCGATTTGTGATGCGGTAAGGTTCCGCTCGCCGCACAGGCGGATGGCTTCGCGGATGCGCGTTACGGCAAGCGGGTATTCGCTGCGCACATAGATGAACGCTCGAGAAGCGCCGATCGTTATCGCCGCGATCGTAAGGCCTTCGATCACGCGGAAGGGAAAAGACTCGAGGATGAGACGGTCCATGAACGCTCCGGGATCTCCCTCATCACCGTTGCAGAGCACGTACTTCGTGTCGCTCTTCGCCGCTCTGACTCCCCCCCATTTAACGGCAGTCTTGAATCCAGCCCCGCCCCTTCCTCTCAGGCCCGCCTTGGAGATCATTGCAATGGTCTCTTCGGGACTTAGCTCGGAGCAGCATCGTTTGAGACCTTCGAATCCGCCGTGCTCGATATAGGCGTCTAGGTCCAGGGGATTGAGCAGGCCCGCATGTTCTGTGGCGATGTGGATCTGCCGGCCCCAATAGGCGGATTGCAGACCATCTTCCAGGTCGACAGAATACCGTGTTACTCTTTCTCGCCTCTCTCGGGTCAGCAGGCGCTCCAGGAGCCGACTGCCGGCGGCGCGGATTCGCGCGGTTGCCGTGCCGGGGCGAAAATGCCGTAGCAAGATGTCCCGGACGTGCCGTGGCTGGATGCGGCCGTATCGGAAGGTCTGCCCGTTTCTCTGCTCGATCTCTAATAGAGGTGTTTCGAAGGAGATGCCCGTACAGCCCGTGGTTTGAACTTCAACCGGAAATCCTGAAACCTTTACCTGGCGTGTCAGCTCCTCCAGAACCTTGGCCGAGCCTGCAGCGATGCAGCTGGAGCAGATACACAGGCGAGCCGTTCCCATTCCAGAAGCGGGTTTTACTTGTTCAGTGATTCCCTGGTCCTGAGAGCTGATAAAATCCTGCAAAACCTGCGGAACTCTTCGTGGGCTGAGAAATCCGTAGGTCAACTGATCTATCTGCACTGCCGGTGCCAGCATGCAGCAACCGAGGCACGCCACCTTCTCTACTGTAAACATCCCGTCGGCATCAGTGTCTTCGGATTCAGCGATACCGAGGTGACTCTTGAATGCGTCAAGGACCTGCTCGGCCCCTTTTATGTGGCATGCTGTACCGATGCAAACCTTGACTGTATGTTTGCCTGCCGGACTCAGGCGAAACTGGGAGTAGAAGGAAGCCACGCCGGAAATTTGGGAGGGAGTGATCTCCGTTGTTTCGCAGATCCTGCTCAGTGCTTCTTTTGGCAGGTAGTGATAGACGGATTGAACCGCCTGAAGCAGGGCGATGACGGAACGCGGTGTACGGCCTACAGCCTCTGCGATGGCATCGATTTCGTCGAGATCAACAATCTCCTGTATTGCTGTTCGTCCTCCGCGCATCCCTATCTCTCCTCTACGATGCAGTAGAGATGTTGGTCTCCACGGATAAAGATGCGGTCTTTTACGAACGCCGGTGTGCACATCGATTTCTCACCCAATTCCGGGCTCGCTACAAGGGCGAACTCCGCCGAAGCCTTGAAAATGCGCATAACCCCGGACATATCCATCGCATAGACCAGGTCACCCGCCAGGATGGGAGAAGAGTAGAATCCCTCTTCGAACTCGTGGTTCCAGAGAGTCTTCCCATCCTTTGCATCAAAGCAGGTGATGATACCGTAACTGGTGAGGAGAAAGACAAAGTCCTCGGTGGCCAGAGGGCTGGACACGTCGGGCAGGTCATCCTCGGCTTCCCAGATGATGGAACTCGATTCGGGATCGATAGCGCAGAATATGGCGTTCTGATTGACGGCGAATACCAAGCCTCCCGCGTATGCCGGGGAGGGCGCCACCTCTCCCGTCATGCAGTCAACCGCCCAAAGCTCATTTCCTGTAGCAGGATCATAAGAGGCAACGATGGGATTGGTGTTCAGAATTACCTCAAACCGGCTACCCGTTTGCACGACAATCGGTGACGCCCACGAGGTCTGTACATCTCTCTCGGTCTCCCACAAGAAGTCGCCCGAAACGGCGTCCAGGGCGATCAGCCTGGGTCCTCCAGTGTGGTCGTATTGCACCAGAAGAGCCTCTCCATGGGTGATGAGGGAAGAGGAGTGGCCGTAGTGATTGTCCGGAACCCCGAGATTCCTCGACCAAACAGCGCGTCCCTCGAAATCCAGGCAGATGAGGTCGCCTGTAGTGAATATCGCGAAGACCCGTTCGCCATCGGTGGCCATGCTCGGAGCGGCGTATCCTGTATCGCTTGAAACCTTGGGAAAGGGATCTGGGGTTCCGGCTGTCCGGATCTCCCTCTGCCAGAGAATTTCGCCGGAGGTGGCGTCGAAGCAGTACACAAACTGAGTGGTTTCATCTGCCCCTGATAGAAAGACGCGTTCCTCCCAGACAATGGGAGAGTTGAATCCGGGCAGCGGAACCTCGGCTTTCCAAAGAATTCCCTGATTCGCCGGACCATCCCACCGGACCGGAGCCTGTGTTGTCGTTGCGATTCCGTTTCCTCCAGGACCCCTGAATGAGGGCCAATTGCGGTAGAGTTCCTTTAAAGCGGCTTCGGTAGGTTCAGCAAAACTCGTTTCGGCGGATGGTTCGCCTTCCTGGATCCGGAGGGGTGGCACGGGACTTTGGGAAAAGGAGGCAAGCAGACCTGCTCCCAAGATAAGGGACCCCAGTGCTGCCAGAGCGATTCTCGAAGGTTTTCCCAACTCCAGCGAACCAGTTATTTCGTCCTCGGTCTTGGATGGCTGTGGAGCTCGTCGTCTGAGAACCGTGAGGATTTTCAAGCTGGCCAACAGAACGATTACTCCTCCCAATAGCAGGTATCCCCCCATCCTGATCTGCCACCGGGCGGAGAAGTAGGCTTTTCTCATGAGCAGGTCCAGGGCCCGGATCTCCTCTCTTACTGCAGTGTTGTCGGGATTTTCTCTGAGCTCTTCGAGCAATCCTAAAAGGGCCGGGCTGTCCAGCGGATCGACCCTCACTTCCTGAATGTAGCTCGTGATCAACAGAACACTCACGGCAAAGGAGAAGAGGCCTGCGACGATGCTGACGCCGATCACGATGCGGTACAGCGGGCGAAGGAAAGCCGGGAGCCGGGAATCTCTACTCGCCTCTGGAAGCATCGGATGTATCCTTAATGGATTTTGTCACGCCCTGTCGAAGTGGAAGAAAGTCCAACACGCGAATACCGGGTGGCTTGTTTCGGAGACGCGCGTGCTCCTTGGGGCAATACCGAAAGCAGCGGCCGCAGCTGAAGCAGTCGGAGCGGTCTGGCTCGAAATTCCTCCGCCTCTGCTGCACGGAGAGGAGCAATAGCTTGGTTCCCAGGACGAGCCCGAAGAATCCTCCCAGAATCCATGTGCCGAGGTAGAACTCGTTTCTCACAGCCAGCGCTTCGGCGTAGAGCTCGGATGTCGGCTGGCGCATCTCCCTGAAGGTTCTGCTTTCGAGGGTTGTCAGGTCTGTCTGGCCCGTATTCTCCCTCCAGATCTGCTCAGCCAAGCGTACTTTGGGGTGTATGCCCGCTAGGGTTCCATGGAAACGTGAGCCGATATATCCACCTGCCAAGACGAGTATCGGCAGGAGAACGAACAGGAGAGCCAACCGGCGTACTCCCTTTTCTCTGCCTGAAGGATCGATGCTGGTAGAGGCTTCAAGTCCGGTAGAAGATTCGACCTCGACAGAAGCATCGAGCATCCCTGCCGGTTCCGGCTCGCTCTTCGCTTCGTGTCTGATTGCCGAAGGTGTTCGGATCGCATCGAAGGGACAGGACTGCTCGCAGAGCCGGCAGTGGATACACTCGTCAGGTGTGATCGTGACATGCCACTTGGAAAAGCGGCTCAACCATCTCAAAAGGACTCCGTAGGGGC
>CAZLRN010000281.1:0-6560 GCA_964561715.1 uncultured Spirochaetales bacterium | reverse complement strand
CGGATGTGACGAAGCCGAAAGATATAGAAGGCATGATAAGAAAGATCGTTTCGATATGGGGTGGGCTGACCATTGGCGTCAACAATGCCGGAATGGGGGTTTGGGAAGACGCAGAAACCATGCCAAAGGAAACATGGGACAAGCTAATGACTCTAAACCTAGACGCTGTATTGCTCTGCGCTCAGGCCGAAGCCAAAGTCATGTTGGAGAAGGGATACGGCAAGATCATCAACACGGCGTCGATGTCCGCTCATATCGTCAACACTCCTCAGAACCAGTGCGCCTACAACGCTTCCAAAGCCGCCGTGCTGCATCTGACCAGAAGCCTGGCTGCCGAGTGGGCTGGCAGAGGCATCAGGGTCAACAGCATCAGTCCAGGCTACACACAAACCAAGCTGGTTTCCGATCTGCTGGAGACGCCGATCGGGCAAAACATAGCGCCAAAGTGGATGGAGCGAATTCCTATCGGTCGCATGGCAAAGGTGACGGATCTTCAGGGAGCCGTGGTTTTCCTGGCCAGCGAAGCCTCAGACTATATGACAGGCGCCGATATGCTCATAGACGGTGGGTACTGCGCGTGGTAGAGGACAGTAAAAGACCACCTACAAAGTAGCGGTCTTAGCGACGCACCGCCGCCGAAGCAGCGGTGCGCCGCAGCGCTGCTTCGGAACTGCAGTCAAGGTGAATTGCCGGCTTAACGGGAGACAGAGCCGTCCCCTAACCGGCTCGCGAATCGATGCCACGATCTGCACGGCGTGCCGAGCTTGGCTCGAGACTATTGCAACACCTCCGGGTTTACCGGCGACAGGGGCCGTCTTCCCTGGAGCACCTGGGAAATCTCCCGTCCGACACGCCTGAAGGATTCGGGTCCCATCCTCGAGGAGGCGGAGGCTATGTGAGCAGATAGAATAACATTGTCCATTTTGAGAAGTGGATTGTCCGGATCTATGGGTTCCCTTTCGAACACGTCCAGACCGGCGAAGGCGATTTCTCCCTCCTGCAGTGCCCTGATAAGCGCCTGCTCATCGACGGTTGGGCCACGTCCCGTGTTGATAAATATTGCTGTGGATTTCATTGATTTGAAATGCTTATCTGTTAGCAATTTGGTTGTGGCAGGCGAAAGGGGAACATGCATAGATACGAAGTCCGATCGCTTAAGCAGCTCTGTCAGATCACCAACAGGCTCCACCTCATACTCAATCATGGTATGCTCGTGGATAAAGGGATCATAGGCTAAGATATGGATGCCAAACGCCTTGGCACGCCTGGCAACCAGCCTGGGGATATTGCCGAAGGCCACAAGCCCCAGGATCGAGCCACGCAGTCGGGGCAACGTCGACAGGGCAGGGCGGGCTTCGGCCCAGCGGCTCTCTCGGACAAGTCGATCCTGAAGGGTTACCTGGCGCCAGCAGGCCAGTAGAAGAGTCATAGTATGGTCTGCCACTTCCTCTACAAATACATCGGGTACGTTGACGACCACTATGCCGTTTCGAGTGGCAGCGGGCACATCTACATAATCAAAGCCGATGCCTGGTCCTGCGATGACCTTGCATTTTTCCAAAGCATCGAGGATGCTGGGCGTAAGGCGAAGCCTCAGCGCAATTATGGCATCCGCGTCCTTAGCCTGCGCAATAAACGACTTTTCGTCGGGCGCCTCGACTTCTACGATCTCTGCACCGATCGGATCCAGAGCTTCCCTTACCATGTTTAAATTGCGAATGATGTGTGTTCCCTTCGTGTCAAGCTTCTTTGTGACTACTTTGTACTTTGCCACTGGTAATTCCTCCAAAAAAATAAAGCTTACGTTCTTATTTGGCTCAGGTATAATTGACGATGCCGGACAGAGTTGTCAAGTTAGTAAATACAATGTGTTGTAAACACAAGGCATCGCATGGAGGGCGTACGCCGTCTTCGCCATTTGTCGGTTGTAATGATCAGGCCGTCCTTATCGGTCAGCACACGCACCTGGCAGGCCGCATCTGCCTGGCCACAACTTGCCGGCCGCTCCTCTCGAAATCTAGCGAGTGACAGAACCGTCCGCCTGCAAAGCCGCTGGCGGGGGGCTTAGCGGTTTGAATGGGAATTTGGAGAGCTTGTTCTCCTTGATCTCCACGCCGATTCCCGGCCGATCCGATACAATTCTGTACCCCTTTTTCGTTTCTACAGGCTCATCGACGATGTCATCCAGAGCAGGGTCCTTGACGTTGTACTCATTGGCGACAAAGTTTGGGATAGCAGCGGCAAATTGGACAAAGGCGGCGTTGTTGACAGGACTTCCCATAAGATGAGGAAAGACGCCCACAAAGGATGATTCGGCGATACCGGCTATCTTCCTGCATTGAGTGAAGCCGCCAGCCAGTGAAACGTCGGGACGGATCAGCGCCACTGCCTTTGTATCAATGAGCTCTTTGAATTGCTGTATGTTATACGAACGCTCCCCGGCCGCGATGGGGATATCGATGTGCCTCGCCACGTATTCGAGAGCCTGGAGGCTCTCTGGGCCTACAGGGTCCTCGAAGTAGCGAAGCCGGAATGGTTGGAGCTCCCGTCCCAACATCACAGCTTCGTCGGGGGAGAGATTGCGGTGAATCTCAACTCCGAGATCGATCTCGTCCCCCACAGCCTCCCGAATCGATGCCAGGATTTGCACGGCGGTCTTCACAACTCTAGTCGACGAATCTCTCTCCGAGCCAGGCAGAAACGGTGTGGTCCGAAGAGAAGTGAATCCCTCTTCGACGAGACCGACTGCGCTCTCCCCTCGCGCCTGGATAGTATCCCCCACAACATTGGCAAAGACCAGGACCTTCTCCCGGCACTTGCCTCCCATAAGCTGATAAACCGGAAGGCCGACGGATTTTCCCAGTATGTCCCAGAGAGCAACGTCGATCGCACTTAGCGCCGCGCTGAGCACGGCTCCCATGAAATGAGTCTGGCGGGACACCGCCTGAAAGTGGTGCTCGATCAATAGTGGATCTGCCCCGACATAATAATCGGTCAGTTCTTCGATGGCCCTGTGAACGGTCTCGTGATGAGCCCATAAGCCCGCTTCTCCGTTTCCGATTATTCCCTCGTCGGTGTAGACGCGAACAAGGAGGAAACGGTCGACGAGAAAGCTTTTTATTCGATCAATCTTCACAGAAGCTCCTTCCTCGAGGCAAAGCTGCCAGGGATCAGATGTTCGAACGGCTCTGGCAGCCGTCCACGTTCCAGCAGGCCCCGTGAACCAGACTGGCTCGAGGGCTGCACATAAAGGCCGCCACAGCCGCTATCTCCTCCGGCTTACCGAATCGGCCCAGCGGCATCGCCGATTGCACAAAGCTCTTGAGATGATCAGGGGATTCCGCCATGCGTCTTTCCCAGACCCCTCCTGGAAATAGGATGCTTCCCGGCGCCAGAGAATTGACTCTGATGTTGTCCTTGGCTGTCTGCTGTGCCAGGGCCTTGGAAAAGCTAATGAGCGCCGCCTTTGCAGCGTTGTAGGTCATAGCGGAGCCCGATTCACGGCCGGCGATAGAGGCGATGTTGAGAATCGAGCCGCCGCCGGATTTTTTCATTTCTGGAATCACCATCCTCGAGAGGCGCACCGCGTGAAAGAGATTGAATTCGAATGCCTCCTGCCAGTCTTCTTCGGTAGTGTCCAGGAGAAACTTAGGATTGCTTCCGCCGACGTTGTTGACAAGGATGTCGATCCGGCCATACTGACTGACTGCCGTGTTGATGAGTTTTTCAGCAACCTCTCTCTGGGTTACATCACCCACTAGCGGCGTCACACGTCCCTTTGACAGATTCTGGATCGACTCCGTCGCCGCTTTCACATCCGTTTCGTTTCTTCCGTTGATAACAACATCGCAACCCTCTGCTGCAAGTTCCCGAGCGACATAGTAGCCGATTCCCTTGCTGCTTCCCGATACGATTGCTGCCTTGTCTCCAAGCATGAGATCCATTAGATACCTCCATAATGTCGCTATCAGAGAGTTTGATCGATCTCTCTCTGATAGGCATCTATTTTACCCGATAAAACGTCTTCCAACCGCACGGGCAATCCCACTAATCCGGATTCCAATATGGCGTAAACCGCCGCAACAGACCGTGTGCCCTGATCAGGGCCTACCTCAGGTGTCGTGCCCTTTTCAATAGCCCGGGCGAAGTCGGAATATTCGATGGCAATTAACTTTTTGTCCGTCTGCGCAAAATCAAAATCGTAACGCCAGAGGCGATCTTTTTCGAAGAGTGCGGCTGTGGCGTCGTCCAAATGAAAATCCGGGACTAGGTCGAGTATGCTCTCGCCGTCGGTTACCTGCTCGCCTTCTCGATGCAATACTATGGAACCGCCGCTTCGGTCCCTCGGCAATAGGATCGAACCGGCGGATCCGAAGATCTGCCGTTTCCAGATAGACTCCCCGTGACCGGCGTGGTCAGATATGAACTGCCCCACCGCGCCGTTCTTAAATCCCAGTGTTGTGTAGGCGGCGTCCTCCGCCGTCGCTTCGAACTCGGCAGGAGTTTGGGCTTGCCATCGCGTGTAAACCCCAACTGGATTGGATCCCCCGTCTTTGCCACCGGCAGCGGGGTTTTTGCGTGTTTTTTCGTGCAGTTTGACCCGGGAGTAGACCTCTTCGATCTCCCCGAGTAGGTATTCCGCCATGTCCATAGTGTGCACGCCGATGTCCAGCAGCACGCCGCTCTGATCCTTCTTATGGCGCCATAACGAGATAATCATCCGATCGCCGCTGCCTAGGGTGTGCTGAATCATAAGCCGTGGCGAGCCGATGACGCGATTTTCGAGCAGAGCCTTGGCTAGTCGATTGATCGGATCTCTTCTAAAGTTCTCTGCGACACTCACGACCGACTTCGAGGATTTCGCGAGCTGCCGGACAGCACTGCAAGCCCGCACGGTCAGAGCCATGGGCTTCTCGACCATGACATGCCATCCTTGCTCCAGCGCTTGGGCAACGATCGTGTGGTGGGATCGCGGAGAAGTAGTCACATCTACGGCCAGCACTCCCAGCTTCTCGAGGGCATTCAGCTCGTAAGTGATCTCGGGGCTATTGCCAAGAAGCCGGAGTGCCTCCTCGGCAAAGTAGTGAGCGTTATCGGCTACCGAGTCACAGATCGCCGCGAGCTCGAAGTCGTTCCGTCCGATTCTCGACAGCTCGGCGAATCCGCGCAGATGACGATGGCCCATGCCCCCGCATCCCACTATAGCTAACGGAATCTTAGACAAATCTATCTCCTTCCATGGCGAAGCTGGACTCTCTGGTTTTTTTCGCCTGGACATACATACACTTAAGCTTCGCCTAAACTTTATCCTCGCCGACGGCGAGGTTTGGCCACCTCTTGAGGTGGTCTGAGACCATCTTCTTAGATGGCTAAGTTTCGCCGCATGGCGAGGTTTGGCCACCTCTTGAGGTGGCCTGACCACATAGGAATGTGGTCTGAGACCATCTTCTTAGATGGTCAGAGTACCGCACCTCCGCAAACACTTATGGTCTGGCCTGTCACATAATCGGAGAGATCCGATACCAGAAACTCCACCACTTTGGAGCAGTCCTCGGGCAGTCCCAGCCTACCTAGCGGAATCTCGGCTTCGAGTTGCTCTCGCCTCTCTTTCTCGTTGCGCCCCCACGCAATTGCTCTCGAGCTGAGGATCCATCCTGGAGCAATGCAGTTAACGTTGATGTTGAAGGGTCCGAGCTCAAAGGCGAGGCCCTTTGTGTAATGGATAACTGCGGCCTTTGAAACTCCGTAGGGACCGCCGGCGTGTCCCTGAAGACCGGCACGGCTTCCCACGTTTACGATTTTGCCGGAGCGTTGGCGTTTCATGATTGGTGCGGCCTGCTGACAGCACAGCACCGTGCCCATCAGATTCACATCGAGTGTTCGTTCATAATCTTTGCCGAACAGAGCGCCGCCTGCGTTGTTGATCAGGATATCGAGGCGACCGAATTGCTGCTCGACTGCGCGGAACATCTCCTCTACCTGCTTGTGATCCGTCACGTCAGCCTGAATACCGAGGCTTCGAACTCCAAAACCTTCGATCTCAGCGGTTACTGATTCGGCCCCGATCTCCTCTCCATATTCGAGATAGGCCTTGAGATCGATATCGTTGATGACGACGTCCGCTCCGAGGCGAGCTAGACGAAGGGCATAGGCCCGTCCCAGTCCCCGAGCCGCGCCTGTAACAAGGGCCACCTTTCCTCTTAGATTCACACCTGCCATGACTGCTCCTGAAGTTTGAGGGTTAGCCTACAATCTGCGTTTCGAGGCCCGCTTGCCGGCAGATCGCGGCCAGCGATTCCATGTAAGAATGATCCTGCCTCTCGAGGCCATCCGACTCGTAGGCGCGGTCGATCCACGCGTATTTCGCCGCTGCGGCGCTGTTGTAGGGTAGGAGAGCAATGGAACGGGCTCCGGCAGCGCTGACGACAGCAGCCAGATCTCGTATCTGCGCCTCCGCATCGTTGATGCCCGGTATGCAGGGCACCCTTACCTGAATTCCGTCCCTCGCACTGCAGAGGCGTTTGAGGTTTTCGATGATTCGACTGTTGGATACACCCTGT
>CAZLRN010000280.1:0-6584 GCA_964561715.1 uncultured Spirochaetales bacterium | reverse complement strand
GAGGAAAATATCTCTTCGATAGGCAGGGTTTCGAGCCGAACCCCCAGTCTATCCGCCAGCTTCGAAGCGTCGTCTAGGCTCCCATGCGATGAATACCTCGAAGGCAACGCAAAGACCTTGACGTTGTCAGGACCAACGGCCCTGACGGCCAGTACAGCAGTGACACTGGAATCGATCCCCCCTGATAAGCCCAAATGCACTCTCTCGAATCCGCACTTCGCCAGGTAGTCCCGTAAACCCAAGACCAGGGCTGCCTCGATTTCCCCATAGCGATCCCGAGGCAACTCGATGGGCGCGCTGTTGGCCTGTGTGTCGACCATTATCAAGTCTTCCTCAAAGCCTCGGCCCAGAGCGATCAACCGCCCCTCGGGCGAGGTAGCCATAGACCGGCCGTCAAAGATAAGGTTGTCGTTGCCTCCCACGAGATTTGAATAGATGACTGGAACGCCCGAAGACTTTCCAATCTGCTCGAGCAGCGCGAGACGAATCTCAGGCTTGCCCGAGTAAAAGGGAGAAGCCGAGGGGGCGAGAATAAGGCTGGCGCCCTGATCCAGCAGATCCTTGACGGGATCGATGGGGTACCGTGTGCCCGCCGTCGGAGGGTTCTCCCACCAGATGTCCTCACAGATCGCTATTCCCAGACGCTCCCCCTTAAAGTTGGCGATGCTCCGTCGGCGAGCCGGCTCGAAGTAACGGGCTTCATCGAAAACATCGTAGGTTGGAAGGAGAGTCTTGGCCTGGGTGTGAATCAGCTCCCCGTCACATAACAGCGAGGCCACATTCATAATGCTTTTGCCCGAACCGGAACGGTTTTTGTCCATATATCCCAGTACGACTCCGATTCCCTTCGGAGCGGCCTGCTGGATTCTCCTGACCTGCCTCAGGTTTTCGTCTATAAAGGGTTCGTAATCGAGAAGGTCCAGAGGCGGATAACCGCAGAGGCACATCTCGGGGAAAAGCACGAGATCGGCTTCCATCTCCTTGGCCCTGCCGACGAAGGATAGAATTTTGTCGGCGTTGCGTTCGAAATCCCCAACAACCGTGTTGATCTGAGCAATGGCAACGATCACCGCGCTTCATCCTCCTCGCAAAGGAAAATAATATATCACTATTTTGATGGTCATTTGACAGAATGTCCACTTATAAGTTTAATACTGTTGTGAATTCTCCGAGATCGAGATGCCTGCTGATCCTTCTCCTTCTGCTCGTTCCGGCTCTTCTACCAGCATGGGATATTTCACCTCTTCAGTTTCCGGTTTTCATCCCCTCAAACGGGTACCTCTCCGAGCCTGGATTCCCTATTGCGATCCGAAACCTGGACTTCAACTTCGTTCGGTACGCAGGGATCTCCACGACCCTGCTGATGTACAACTTTCAGGGACTGGGAATAAAGGGACTGCCCTCTGATAAACCGATCATAGGACCAACTTACACACTGCTGGGAAACCTCTGCCTCAAGATCATGATCCCCATCCAATCTTTTGTCATTACCTTCAAGGGGGGTGGATTCGCCTTCTTCAACCTGAGCCCGAAACTCATGACGGGCAATCTGGGCGAAGCTGTAGCCAAAGAAGAAGGGTGGGACGAAGCCGTTGTGGACATGGAGTTCGACAACATCCCCGGATTCGGATGGGTGTTCGGAGGATCCCTCTCCTACTATATCATCAGAGAGCTGGCTGGGATCTATCTCGAGGTCCTCTACTACTATAATGGAGAGGCCCCTCTGAACCTGAAGGGAAAGGTGACAGGAATAGATGGCGGGGCGGTCATCGGTCCCGTGGACCGCTCCTACTCGGATGCCAAGATTGATTTCTCGGGCTTCGAAATCACACTGGGGATCACTCTCTCTCTTTAGTGCTCTCATCAGCGGTTAGCAACATTCGCGACGTCTGCGACACCCACTTTGGATGCCTTAGGTTGACCAGATTCGGCTGTTGTTATTACACTGAACAGCAAAATGAGCAGAGTCGCCTTCATCTCAGATATAGATACACCTCTCGGAAACTCGTTGGTTCGACTCTACACGCAGGATCAAATACCCGTCTTCGCCACCTACAGCGGAGAGCTGGGCGAAGGAGTTGAGGAGGATATCGAGGCTCTCAGGGAGAGCGCCGGCGAAGCCCTTCTTGTAGAAAAATGGAATAGAAGCTCCCCTATCAGCGCCAAGAATATGTTTCTCCAGGCTTCTAACCGGTTCGGATCGATCGATGAAGTCATTCTTCTCGGAAATCCGATCCTCTCCGCTCCACCACTTCACGAAATCCCTTTCGAAACCATAGATCGATCGGTAGACGAGTGGATCAAGGGAAATCTCTTTTTTCTCAAGAGCATTTTGGCCCGATATGTAGAAAGGCGCGAAGGTGTGTTGGCTCTGGTCAACCTGCGAAGCTCGAAGCCCTCCTCTCCGCTCGAGGAGGCTCTGCAGCGGAGCTTCTTTGGACTTGCGCAATCTCTCATAACCTCATACGGAGATAGCGGTATCAATGTCATCGCCTTTGATTCAACTGCGGAAAAGCCCGAAGAGTTTGCCGGTTATATTTACCGCAACCTCTCCGAAAGCGGCGGCAAAAGCGCAGGACGCTGGCTTAGGCACCGCCGGGGCCTGTTCACCGCTTAAGTCATTTTAGAAAAGGCCTGAATATCCTCGCGCTCCATCCAACCCGAGGCTTTCCAAAACTCCCGAGCTTCTCCATTGCTCTTGAAGACAAAGAGATGGCACTTCTCAATCCCCTCCCGCCGCAATGCTTCTATACACCGCTCGACAAGATTCCTCCCCCATCCCTGCCTTCTGTACTCCTCCAATACAGAAAGGTGGTAGAGATGACCCCGGCGTCCATCGTGCCCTGCCATGATCGTTCCGGCAATTCTGTCTTGGTCTTTGAGCACGAAGCTCAGGCCGGGATTGCGCTGCAGGAATTTCTCAATGCTCTCTCTGCTGTCTGCACCACTCAAACCGACGCCGTCGCTTTGCTTCCAAAGCGCTATAAGGCTCTCGTAATCTCCCGCCTGCATTGTCTCTATGGTCATAATTCGGGGTCTCCGTTCAGGCTCAGCGCTTCAAGCCATAGGTCTCGAAGATTTCGTTTAGATTCTGATAAACCCACTCCCTTCGTACGCCGTAGCGCTCGAGGGAGTAGTCATGAGTGCTCCTGTACTCTCTCTGCTTCTTGAGCGCCCCATCCAGCCGATCGGCGAAGCAGGAGCTCAGGGCAATATCAAATCGGCGGTAGATGTCCTCCACGACCTCTCTGGGATTTTTCACCAGTTGATCGTATTGATAAACGGCCAATTGAGAGTTGCTGAACAGATGCCTGTTGTTGTGAAAATGTTTGTAGTAATCAACTCCGAGTTTGATCCATTCCCGTGTCAGTTCGGAATCATCTGGTATCTCAGGGGAGTGCTTTCTCCAAAAGGATATGAACATGCTGGCAAAGGAGGGGAGCACATCGTAGGGACTCCGGATCAGATAGACCACGTTCGCATCGGGAAACACCTCGTGCATGATTTTGACCCGTCCATTCAAAAGCACCGTCTTGAGAAGAAAGGTTCGACCTCTGCCCTGGGTGTAGAGAAACCGCTTGACGCTGCTTCTGTAATACCGCACAAGGGCTCTTCTCTTGCGCTCGGGCAGGCGATCTGCAAATCGCATAGACGAAACTTCGCGAAAGAACGGATACACTCCATACATGGCCGGCGAGGCATAGAGAAAGAAAAACAGCGCCTCATCCTCTTCCGGTTCATTGAAGCCAACCTTGTGAATTCCCTCCCAACGCACGAATCCCTTATCGAATGCCCTATCGATAAGCCTCTTGAGAGGACTGCCCAAGGAACGATCTATGGGAGCCAAGAAGTCCATGAGCCGAGTCATTGAGATAGAAGAGAGAAGGGCGTGGCGAAGCTTAAAAGATGCAAAGCGCTCTTCGTCGAGGGAAATCAATCGGTGAAGGAACGTCGTACCTGAGCGGGGATTGGCCGTTATAATAAGGGGCTTCGCTATGCGGATGGATCGATAGTCGGGGAAGAATATCTCATCCAAGAAGCGGGTGAAGGCATTGATGAGATGAATGGCGCTTACGGCCAAGAAGGCGATCGTACCGAATACTATCCTCTTCTTCGATCTCCACTTAGCGGAATACAAGGTTTTGAGGCAGCCGTAAAGGGTTGAGAGATCTACAGAGGTCACTTTATTTATTCTCCTCTACCGGAAAACGATCGAATAATCCAGCGACTCATCCAGAAGAAGAACCCTGATCAGGGGTATTCGAAAAAGAACACTGTTTCCCGCTACTCGTCCTCCCTTTTGAGAGAGGATTTTCCCTCTCACATTCACCTCGAGCTCGATAAAGGAGTCGAGAAGGCTCTGAGGCCCTTCGTCACCTAGCATGAACTCGACCATCTCCAAATACTCTTCTCGGGTGGTGTGCTCGTTTTGCTCTGGACCAAAGGTCTCGAAGAGGGGATTGTTCTTCAAAGCGAAAAACTCGGAGATGTCGTCAAAGTTCTGCCTGTCGAGATGCAGAGTTATCGTCTTTGTGGCACCCCGACGATCAAAAGAAATGACCCCCGCCGCGGTCAGCTCCGTCTGGCTTTTGAAGACCTTCTCCACATCCTGAAAAACTACCGATCCTTCCAGTATTCTAGGATCGGGAGAGTCGATATCGACAAGCTGCACGCCCTTTTTTCTGGCAAAGGCCTCTCTTGTTCGCTGCAGATCGAAGATGCTTTCTCCCGCCTCAAATGAGCTGCCCTCCTCGAGGCTCGCCGCATCCACCATATCCACCAATGCTTCATAAAAGAAGGGTTCGAGCTCGATCCGAAAGCTCGCTGACCCCGAGCCGTCGACCTCGACAGTAGCCTTCTGCGTGATGGCACAGCCAGAAGGACACAGAAATGCCCAACAGAGAAAGGCAATACCAAAAGCTAAGAACCATGACTGAGCAAGCTTTTTCACCATAGATACCCCTATTGTAGAGCATAGATCACAAATTGCAAAAGCCCGGGATTCGTGATTTAATCTCGAAATGCGACTAGGCGCAAGTCTCTTCAAAGCTGAAAATATCAAGGAGCTCGACGAGCTGACCGAAACGCTCGACCGCTACGGGCTTTCCGCTATTCCCGCACCGGGGGGCCTGGAATCGATGTCGGACGATGATTGCAGCGCCTTTGGTGAGAGGGCTGCCCAGCTCGATGCTGTGATCGGCGAGGCCGGCATGTGGCAAAATATGATGACCACCGACGAGGAGCTTCAGCTGCAGAGAATCGGGATCGTACGGCGTATGCTGCAGAAGGCTGATCGCATGGGCTGTCTGTCGGTGGTGACAACGGTGGGAACAGCAGACCCTTCGGACAATCACCTGGCACCCCATGCAGACAACTACACCTCCGACTTTAAGAGCCGATTCCGGGAGGCGGTGCTTCGAATCCTCGACGGTTTGGATCTCAAAACGACCCGATACATCATCGAGCCGTGGCACAACAACTTCTTCTATCAACCCGAGGAAATACGGGAGTTTATCGAGAGTGTGGATCACCCCTCCTTAGGCCTCCACCTGGATCAGATGAACATGGTCGATCAGCGCTCCTTTTTCAATACCACCGATCTCATCGACAGAACGTTCGATCTTCTCGCAGTTTGGATCGTCAGTGTGCACCTCAAGGACGTTCGCTGTGACTATCCCCACATGTTTTTGAAGTGGGACGAGGTGTATATCGGCGACGGTGTCATGGACTACGACACCTATCTCAAAGAACTGAGCGACCTGCCTGCCGACACGCCCTGCTACTGCGAGCACCTAGCCGAAGAGAGAGATTACGCCCTGAACATCGCTCGAGTGAAGCACTTTGCCAAAAAGGCCGGAGTTCAATTCGTGCTGCGAAATCCACGCTGACGATCTAATAGAGCCGCAAAATCCTTGCTGATGCCCAATTCGCGTTGTTAGCTTTTTCGTTTCAGCCTTTCTTTTTCCTTGCTATATGAGTAATTTAATCAGGTACAACTATGAAACGAGGCCAGCTGCTCTTCTCTGCTGTCCTGCTTTTATCGCTGCTCTACGGCTGCGACAATAGCCAGAATAAAGGAAACCCTCAGGATATGAACGCATCAGCCAATCGGCTCATCAATGAAAAGAGTCCCTATCTGCTACAGCACGCCAATAATCCTGTGGACTGGTATCCATGGGGACCGGAGGCCTTCGAGGCGGCTCGAGAAGCGGACAAGCCGATCTTCCTCTCCATCGGATACTCGACCTGCCATTGGTGCCACGTCATGGAGCACGAGTCCTTCGAGGACGAAGAGGTAGCTCAGCTGATGAATGAAACCTTTGTTTCCATCAAGGTGGACCGGGAGGAGAGGCCCGACATCGACAGCCTCTACATGAATGTTGCCCATCTTCTTACTGGCCGAGGAGGATGGCCCCTCACCATTATCATGACCCCGGATAAAGAGCCTTTCTTTGCAGCCACTTATATTCCCAAATACTCGAGGCGGGGCGCCGTGGGCATGATGGACCTCATTCCGGCAGTCAAGGAAACATGGACGACAAAACGGGATGATATCGAAAAGGAGACCTCACAAATCTTGGAAG
>CAZLRN010000279.1:0-6591 GCA_964561715.1 uncultured Spirochaetales bacterium | reverse complement strand
GGTTTACCGCGAGCCATCGAACAACAGCAATGGAAACACGAGGGATCGAGAGGGCCGCCTGGTTACCTGCGAGCATGGCTCACGGCGGGTAACGAGAACGGAATACGATGGCACGATTACGGTGCTGGTCGATCGCTACCAGGGCAAAAGGCTGAACTCACCCAACGACGTCGTAGTGAAATCTGACGGTACCATCTGGTTTACGGACCCTCCTTATGGAATTCTCACTGACTATGAAGGAAATAAAGCGGAGAGCGAGCTGGGAGTTAACTATGTTTTCCGCTTCGATACGAAATCCGGCGAACTAAGCATTGTGAGTGATGACTTCGATAGACCTAACGGTCTGGCCTTTTCCCCTGACGAGTCGATTCTGTACGTATCGGACACGGGCCGCTCTGACGATCCAGAAGGCCCACCGCATTTGCGGGCCCTGCAGGTAAAAGACGGCAGGCAGATCAGATCGAGCCGGGTTTTTGCTAAAATGAGCGAGGGAGCCTCCGACGGATTTCGGCTGGACACGGATGGAAATATCTGGACCAGCGCAGGAAAGGGAATCAACTGCTACAGCCCCCAGGGGGATCTGATTCTCAGGATCAATGTACCCGAAAGAGTATCGAATCTGACTTTCGGCGGTCCCAAACGAAACCGTCTGTTCATCACAGCGCACAGATCGCTCTATTCGATCTACACGGGGCAGAATGGATTGCAAACGCCTTAGTGCCTTCGTGTTTTTGCGTGTCGCTTCGAACCTTATGCAAGACCCTAACGCAGCACCCTTACCTGCAGAGACTTTTGTTCGGCATCAAAATCAATCCTTACCTCTCGTCTGGCGCGGCTCTCCAACTCCAGGGTTACGCTTTTGGAAAGACCGCGTGAGTGAGACACCTCGAGCTCGTACTCTCCCGGCCCCAATTCGAGGACCTGGGCGTCTTTCGAAGTGGGCGCGAGCTTTTTGAAAGAGTTCTCCTCGTCTCCCGAGAGATAAGTCGACGATCCGTTGAGCTTTAGCTTGAGGCCCTCGAAGTTGGAGACGATCCTGACCGTGGCGGGTTCGGGCATGAGGGAGACCATCATACTGAGGAATGTCTGATCAGCCTCCATATAGAGGTCATAGATACGGGGCAGGTATCCCAGTTTGCCGAATTTCAGCTGATACCGTCGATTGGTGGTAAGTGAATCAGAGATCTGTTGGTTCCATTTGAACCACTGAGATTCTCTCATAATGAAGAGCTGGGTGCGATCCGTCAGGTCCTCTCCTGTGGCCTGATCCGTGACATGGTACTGGATCTCGAGCGGTAGGGGAGGGCCTTCGTCCAAAACCAGCTGAAAGACGCGAGAGTTCTCTGTGGCGGTTGTCTGCCTCTGTACGGAGCGAGGATCGAGAAAAAAGGTGTACCAGTAGAGCTGGTTTTCCAGGCAAACCTTGAGCCGATAGGCGCCGGCAGGGGCGTAGACTCTGGCCGATTCCAGCACGAATGATTCTTCAGTCTCTCGCTCCCTATTTTCTCTGAATCGAATTTTCACATTCTCGACCTTAGGGATGGCCAGTCCATCATCCAGAAAGAGGGTCGCTTTGACGAACGTCTCTTCCGGGGCTTTGTTTCCCTTTTTGACCGTCGCAGTTATGCTGAAGGCTCCGTATTTGCGAGGCCAGAGATACTCGTAGTGGTATCCTCTCTGATACATGAGGTATCCCGAGACGCCCAATAATAGAAGAAGCAGAAAACCCATCGCCAGCACGATCTTCAATGTAGGAGAGGGACGCCTGGGTAGCGCTTCGATCGGCTCCTGGCGGATGTAGCTGATCAATCGCTGCTTAACATAGCGGGCATTGCTTGTCCTCAGAAAGGCAATGATTTTTTTGCTGATGCCCTTGAGATCCTGATATCTGCGTTTTGGTTTGACGCGCATGCATCGTTTGATAATCCGGTTTACGAAAAGGGAGACCTTTCGATTGCGCTTTCTGGCGGATTGGTACTTTCCCTTTTGGATCTGTGCGATTGCATCCGGTGTAAACGTGCCGGGAAAGGGCTTTGATCCCGTTACCATCTCGTAGAGCATGACGCCCATGGAATAGATGTCAGCTCTGTTGTCGACGGATTTCGAATCCTCGAACTGCTCGGGCGCCATATAGGAAGGCGTACCCAAAGTTGTTCCCTCCCGAGTCAATCCCTCCTCGTCTTCTCCGGCCATGGCGGCGATCCCGAAATCAACGAGTTTGACTTCGCCTTTCTTCGAAAGCAGGATATTGGCCGGTTTAATGTCTCGATGAATGACCTTCCTGTCATGGGCATACTGGAGGGCGCGGCAGCAGTCGAGAAAGATCCAGAGTGCAACATCATCGGGAAGAGGCGCATCTCTTTCGATTAGCTTGTCCAGGGAGAGACCGTCAACAAACTCCAGGACGATATAGTAAGAGGAGCCCTCCTTGAAATGATCGTAGACGTTGACGATGTGTTCGTTTTGGAAGTCCATCATGATACGGGCTTCTCTTCTGAAGCGCTCTATGAATCTGCCTCCACCCCTGATCGTAAGTTTTTTTAGGATCACGTATCGCTTTAGAGTCGGGTGCATGGCTTTGTAAACCTCACCCATTCCGCCTTTTGCTACAAGAGAGATGATTTTGTATTTGCCGATGGATTCTGGTAGCTTTGCCATTTTTTTCCCCTACACGTTTGCTTGCTCCGTGAGCTCGATGATATCTCTTTCTAAATCGATGCTCCGGTCCTGATGGATCAGCACAACGATGTGTTTCTGCGGATTGTGGATCTGAACGTAGCGGCCCTTGGCCCTGAGGTTGTATCGCTCTTTGATCGTCCGATGGCCGCCGAAGTAGTACGCCCCTTCTTTCCAGGGATTGCTCAGATAGCTTTCCAGCATCTTCTGTACGCTGCCCTCCTGCGCTTCATCGTCGGCGGTCCATGTCAGGCCATAGATGACCTGCGGATTTGCATAACAATCGATTATCAGCTCTCTGGGATAGTAGGCAAGGGGTTCGGCATGGGATACCAAAAAGTTCTGTCCGACCGCGAGGAGGGGGAGGCTTTTTTCGAATCGAGAGTAAGCCTGCAAAAGCTTCTTTCCGTAAAACTTGGTGATGTAAGCTAAAACCATCTCGCCCTCGTAGGCGAACTTTCCGAACGGATAGTTTCCCTCACCCTCTTCGTTTGTGATGTTCTCGTGATTTCCCTTGAGAAAGTGGAAGAGGCCTGGGTAATGTATCTTGGCCTGCATTACCATTTCCATCAAGCCGAGGCTTTCGCGCATCTCATCGTCCATCTGATAATGCTTTTTGTAGCCGCTGCGGAACTCTTCGAAGGCGCCTCTCCAGCGTTCCGCAGCCCTGCGCTCGGAGTGAAAGCCGTCGCCCACGCAGAGAACCTGTAGCCTCTCGGATGCAATTCCCTCGAAAACCGTCTTTGAGCCATCGTATCGAAACTGGAAGATCTGCATGAAGAAGTCCATGCGAGCATGCAGATCCGGCACAATCAGCACCGGAAGATCGGCACGAAGGTAAATCAAGCCCCCGGGGCTCCCCGTTGAACTCCTCGGTCTGTATGTGGCCTCCTCCGCGTTGAGGATTCCGTTCACATGGCTCACTAGCTCGAGGTAGTCCCCGCCTTGCGGAGGTGTCGTGCGCTCGAAGATGGCTTGGAAACGGCTCTTCAATTCTTCCTGCTGCACTGGTCGCTGGTCCATTACAGTATAAAAGTCTATTAGCTCAGTCGCAGAAATACAAATGCCTTTGCAAAAGCTGCTTCCGTTGTATTAGAATGGGATCAGAGATCGGAGGGGAGAGACGGATATGGACGAAACGATCTACAAGAGGAGCGGCAAGGGGCAGAAGATCAAGAAGGATGCGCAAAAGGTCTATAAGCTGCGGTTCAAGGACAAGGTGGTAAATGTCACCAAAACGATCTACATAGGTAGAGGTGCTCATAACGACATCGTTCTAGACTCCGATCTACTCGTTTCGAGAAAGCACGCTGTTATTGAACACACCGAAGACTCCTTCACCATCCAGGATCTGGGAAGCACAAACGGCACGTATGTAAACGGCAATCCACTCAAAGAAAAAGAGGTTAAATCCCTTAAAAACGGGGATACCGTAAAGGTCGGCAATACGGAATTCAAATTCGGCGGATAGCTGGCCGGGTGCCGGCGCTGGCGGATTATTTCTCGTCTACAGCAATTTTGCTTACAGCCCCCTTAGCAACCAGCATCTCCCGCGGAAAGCTTTTTTGCGCGACAAAAATACGGGCAAAAATAGGCCAGGTCAAGCTGGCTGCGATGGAGAAAAACTGAACCGCAGTTTTGTACAAAATTCACTTATGTACAAAATGTGCCTTTGTGTAAATTGTACAGAAAATGAATTAGAGATCGAGCAGGTCTTTCAGGCGAGCAGGTCGATGCTCTGAGCGGTGCCTTCTTCGACGATACGCGCCGCTTCGGCCTGCGATTCGGGCTCGGGAGGAGGCGGTTCCTCTTCTCGCACCGAGCCTTCGGCAGTGGTCTGCTCCGGCGGAGGCGGAGGTACAATGTAGGGATCAACCGGCTCTACGGGCATAAGTTTCTCCTTACCTTTATATAATGTACCTATTATTTATAATCGCCGCAACCTTTGCAAGCAGCGGGAGAAAACGATAATGTTTTTAGTAGGATGAAAAGGTTTTTGAGGTTGCGGCTGACTACGGTCCTGCTCGCAGCAGGATGCCTTCTGTTTGCCGCGTGCGGCTCTCGGAGGCCGGTTGGCCCCCCGGCTGCCGGTGAGCGGGAGCGCACCGGAAACAGAGGGAACGTCAGGGGAGAGGAAAAAAGCGTGGATTATACGCACTTTACTAAATCTTCCGACGGCACTTCCACTCCGGTTATCGACGGTGTCGACGCCATCTCGTCTTTAGAGGTAGGTGAGCTGGGCGGCATCGAGCAGTGGATCACGATTCGGGGCAGAAATAGCTCCAATCCGGTGCTTCTCTGGCTCCACGGCGGGCCTGGCCTTACCGAGATCCCGCATCTTCGGCTCCAGAAGGAGTTGGAATCATCCTTTATCGTCGTAAACTGGGATCAGAGAGGGGCAGGAAAGTCCTTTGCCGAGGGACTGAGCTGTTCGGACTTGTCGATCGACGGATTTGTCGAGGATGCTCGGGAGCTGGCGCTCTACCTGATCGACCGTTTTGGAAAGAAGAAGATCTATCTGCTAGGCCACTCGTGGGGCGCCATGATCGGCATGCTCCTCGTACACCGCAATCCAGAGCTCTTTCACGCCTTTGTCTCCGTGGGCCAGCCCGTACATGATCATCGCGCGGAGGAGGTCGCTCTCGATTATGTGAAAGAGACAGCCCAACGTCTGGGCGTAGCAGAGGCAGAGCGCGAGCTTTCCGGTTTGAGCTATCCCTATAAAAATCGGGAAGCAAGACTAGTCCAGCGGAAATGGCTCATGCAATTTGGCGGGATGATCTGGAAGAAGCGACATCTTCTCGACTGTGTCTTCGATCCCCGAGGATGTTATACAGTACCGGAATACACGGAAAAGGATTGGGAGGGCAGGGCTCGAGGGTTGTACTCGTCCTATCGATGCCTTGAGACCGAAATCGAGGAGTTTGATCTCTTCGAGTTGGTCAGGTCGGTGAAGATTCCCGTTTTCTTCTTTCTAGGCGCCCACGACTATCAGGTTCCCTTTCCAGTCTCAGTGGAATACTTCGAATACCTCGATGCTCCGAGCAAAGAGATCGTTTGGTTTAGGGAATCGGCTCATTTCCCGCACATGGAGGAAACCGAGAAATTTCACTCTCTAGTGATCGAAAAGCTCTTAAAAGGACGGAGTTGAGTCGGGCCGTTCGAGCGCATCAGGCCTGGTTCTTGTCGTTACAATCGTCGCAAACGAGCGAAGTGCTTGCGGCCTTTTCAAAGGCCTCCCGCCCCTCCATGAAGGAGATATAGGCGATCGCCAGGCTACCGGCTACATCGATATAGGGAATTCTGAAGAGCTCATATAAGGCACTCGAGGCGAGCAGAATAAAGGAGAGCCGTAGACACGCTCTTGTACAGTGGGCGTCCGCAATGATTGCTTCGGATCCCGATGCCTTCAGCTCACCAAGAGCCCGCCCGACGTTGAGCTTGAAATGAATCAGCAGCCACATCGTAACAATCGAAACCAGAGATACGATTAGTCCTACCACGGTCGTTCTCGGATAGGCGGCTTGAATGACGTTGATGACCGAGCCTGCGACTAATCCAGCTGTCAGAAGAAAGAAGCTTGCTCCTGTAATCCGAAGGGCTGTGCGCTCGAAACGATCACGTTCGGTCACAGGATGCCGCCTCATTCTGTAGATCATGTGTCCCACACCTAGACCTGAGATGACCTCGACAAAGCTGTCCACACCAAAGCCGAACAGAGCCAGAGTCTGGTCATGAGCACCGAAATAGGTGGAGATGATGCCTTCGCCTAGATTGTACACGACCGTAATGATGCTGAGAAAAAAAGCTGTATTGAGTAGCCTGTCCTGGCCTTTTTCAGTAAACAATCTCGAACTGCCCCATCATAGCTTCGACTTGACAAAGCTAATTATCTTTACCAATCAAGTCAAGTAT
>CAZLRN010000278.1:0-6598 GCA_964561715.1 uncultured Spirochaetales bacterium | reverse complement strand
GATTTTTATATGAGGCACGAATTTCTTTCGGTTTGATTTTTGATGAGGCAATGCGTATCGTTGGCTGCATACAAAAAATGGATTAAAATGTTTGGGCTGTAGGCGCAACCAGCGATATGACTCTCTATTCAAGGCGTCTGATCTATCCGGATGGCGACTCGCAGGAAGTGGAACACCGCCTCACGATCAATCAGATTGTTGATCTGAACGGAGTGCCTTTGACTCTGCCCCTTCCGACGGACCGAATGATCGTCTACCGCGTTTTTAGGATCACCACTGATACACCCCGTGGCGAGGAGATCACCAGCTATCATCTCGAGCTGGTCAGGCGGGATGAGTTGCAGGAAATTATGGCTCGCGGGTATGTTTAGGTAATGAGCCTCTCGGGCACCTCGAGGAGCGCTTTGATCTTGCTCAAGAAGAGAGCGGCCTGAGCGCCGTCTACTACTCTGTGGTCAAAGGATAAGCTCAGCTTCATAAAGAATCTGTTTTCAATCCTGCCGTCGATCATCCTTAGCTCATCCTCGATGGCACAAACTCCAAGTATGCCGCATTCCGGAGGATTGATGATGGGAGTAAAGGAGACAATATCGTACATGCCCAGGTTGCTCACCGTAAAGCTTCCGCCCGTACAGTCGTCGGGCAAAAGTGTTCCGTTGTGAGCCTTCTCGGCCAGCTCCCTCGATACATTCGAGAACTCCCGGAGAGAGAGCCTGTTCGCCCTCTTGATCACGGGGACGATGAGACCCTCTTTGAGGGCAACCGCCATGCCCAGATTGATCTCCTTCTTCAGCAAGACCTCACCGTCTATCAGAGAAGCATTCATGTAGGGATAGATCTCCAGAGCCGCAGCAGTCGCCTTGAGAACAAAATCGTTGTACGTGATTTTCTTGTTGCCTTCTTTTTTCAGCTGATCCCTGAGGGCGACTAAATCCGTAACGTCCACTCTTACATCGAGGGTTACGGCCGGAATCTCGTTATGGCTCTTCCACATTCTCGCAGCAATAATCTTTCGGATCCTGCTGAGAGGTCGTCTCTGCCCTGCCTCGCCTCCCTGCAGGGCGGGTTTCATAGCGGCAGGGCGGTTAAACTCGGGCCGAGATGTGGCATAATTAGGAGATGGCGTGTTATGTGCAGAACTGCTTTGGATCCCAGACTCAGAATTTGCTAGCGGTGCTGCTGATTCTATCGGTAGCTCTTCGCCCGGCTCGCCGACAAACGCGATGGTCTTTGTCACCGGCACAACATCGCCTTCGAAGCAAAGCTTCTTCAAGAGAATACCGGATGCCTCGGCCTCGATCTCCATATTCACTTTGTCAGTCGTTATCTCGAGCAGAGGCTCGCCCTTCTTGACCCTCTCTCCCTCCTCTTTGAGCCATCGGACGATGGTGCCCTCTTCCATGGCCATCCCGGCCTTGGGCATGATTACTCTCGTTGGCACGTTGCTCCCTTACCTCATCAGCATGTAGATCGATTCTCGAATCTGTCCACTGGTGGGTATAGCATTCTTTTCGAGCTCGGGGCAATAGGGAAGGGAAACATCCAGACCGGCAAGTCGCTTGATCGGCGCGTCGAGATAGTAAAAGGCTTTACGGTCCGCGATCACAGCATCTAATTTATTCATCAAGCCCTATGAATTTTCCTCACTTTAGCGTCTATTCTCCGACTCGCAAGAGCCGAATGGCTTCCTGGGCGGTCTGCTCGTCGGTGACCAGCACATTGATGTGGCCACCCCTCAATGCTCCCAATATGGTTGGGGCCTTTTCTGTTCCTGCCGTACAGCCGATACGAAGGGGCACCTGCTTGAAGTCTTCCAAGGAAATCGAAATAACCCGATCCGTTACACCGTGTTGAATCGGAACCCCATTGCCGTCGAAAAAACGGCTCATGATGTCGCCAACAGCACCAAGTTTTCTCAGCTGCTCCATGTCCTCTAGGGTGAGCGCTCCGGCTGCGACAAGCGAAGCGCCCGTAGTCACATCGCCGATCCCCACAACGGCTTTATCGCAGCTCTTGCCCTGATCCAGAACCCGCTTGACTCCTTCATCGCTCAAGAGAGCCTTCTTGATACCCACCGTCCCGACAATAGCAGGGGTATTGAGCCAGATGGCCCGGGCATTGAGCTTGCTTACGATGAGCCTGAGGATTTCCTGAGGATTGATCTGCTGGCTCACATTCAGGCCACCGATAAGCTGGACAACGGCTATGTCCTTTAAGGTGAGTTCCCGCAGTGATTTTCCTATACTGTAGAGGGCCCGGCCCCATGCGCAGCCCAAGGTCTCCCCGTCTTTCAGGGTCTGCTCGAGAAAAGTTGCACAGGCTTTTCCGACACCATCTCTGGTATCCTGAGGGTCGGCACCTGTCGGTACGATAATCACCTCTTCGAGGTTGAAGAGGTTGCGTATCTTCTCCTCGACGTCGAGGCATGATCGAAAGGCGCTGTTGATATTGATCTCTACTATTCCGACCTCCCTGGCCTTGGCAAGAAGGCGGGTGATCTTTGTGCGGGAGTATTTGAGTTTGCGACCGATCTCTTCCTGGGTGAGTCCCTGAATGTAGTACATCCAAGAGATGCGAGTTAAAAGTGAGTTTTCAGCATAAGAGATATCCATTGGAACCAGCTTGTCTTGCTTCCCCTTGCTCCAGGGCTACTCGAAATCGCCCTGGTTACGACCCCAGTTCCGGCTGTCCGTCTCAGAGAAGAGCACGATGATCTTTTTCGGATCCACGGAGAGAGTGTCCTCGAGCAGCTTGCAGACCCTGCGGGTGATCTCCCGTTTTTTTTCGAGGGCAAACGTGCCAATGTAACGGATATCGACCGCTGCGGCGTCATTGCAGCTCTCGCCGGCGCGGTAATAGGCGTCGGTTTTGACGAAGGTGACGTTCAGACCTCTCTCCTGTTTGTCCAGAGTTTCCAGCAGGATTGCCGCGACCCCTGACTTGATCGATACCTGATCCTCTGTTGAAACAGACTTTCCCGTGTTGACGTTGACCCAGGGCATAAGCTCCTCCCCTCAGTAGACAAATGTTAAACAATAATGACAATTGTGCATCTGGATTATAGGCTATTGAAACCATTATTCCACACCCTGTCAACCGCAGTCACATCAGAATGTCAGAACCGATGGCAAAGGCGGCAGCATTGTAGTAGAACATCAGAATTGAGAGGAGCCATACATGAAAATGATTCGACCCTACCTCAGACAGATTCATCTCGACTTTCACACCTCGGAACACATTCCCGAAATTGGCATCGACTTCGATGAAGAGCAGTTCATCGAGGCGCTTCGGATCGCCAAGGTCAATTCGATCAACTTTTTTGCCATGGGTCACCATGGCTGGTGCTACTACCCGACAAAGACGGGAATGGCTCATCCCCATCTGCAGACCGATCTGGTCGGGGGAATGATAAGGGCCTGCCGAAAGGCGGACATCAACCCCGTTGTCTATATCACGGTGGGTTGGAACGACAAGGCCTCGAGAGAGCATCCACAGTGGTGTATCAGAAAGCCCGATGGCAGTCTGGACGGCCCTCCGCAGGCGCACGCCCATTCCGCTCGAGGGCTGGGCTGGTATCGGCTCTGTCTCAACACACCTTACCTCGAAGAGGTCGTCTTGCCCGTAGCCCGGGAGGTGATGGAAATGTACAATCCATCGGGAATCTGGTTCGACATCACAGGAGAGTATGAATGCACCTGCAACTGGTGCAAGTCGGGTATGAGAGAAGCGGGACTCGACGATGGCGATCCGGATGACAGAAATCTCTGGGCTAAAACTGTTTATCGAAACTATCTCGAAAAAACGACCCAAATCGTTTGGAGCAAAAATCCCGATGCCACGATCTACCACAACGGCACGGATAAGAAGGGACGCTACGATCTCTACCCCTACTGGTCTCACTATGAGATCGAATCACTTCCCACCGGAGGGTGGGGCTACAACCACTTTCCGGTAAGCGCCCGATACTTCACTATGCTTCCAGATACGCTTGTGGTCGGAATGACCGGTAAATTCCATCAATCCTGGGGAGAGTTCGGAGGATTCAAGAGCGCGCTTGCCCTACGCTACGAGGTCGCGCAGATCATGTCCCTGGGTTGTGCAGCCTGTGTGGGAGACCAGCTCCACCCAAAGGGTGAGATGGATTTAGAGACCTACCGGATGATCGGTGAGGCCTACAGGGATATCGAGGAACGTGAGGAGTGGCTAATTGGCGCCGGGCCTGTCGCCGATGTAGCCGTTCTCTCTCCCTCCGCCGTTTCGAAGATCGACACCCGAGAGGACAAGAGTGAATCCGGCGCCTGCTCGATGCTGATGGAGCTCCATGTGCCTCACGTCGTCATAGATCAAAAGATGGATTTCGCCCCCTATCGGCTTATCATCCTGCCCGATAACGTGCCCGTAGAAGATGGGCTAAAATCCAAGCTCGAGGCCTTCCTCTCTAGCGGTGGCTATCTCGTTCTCTCCCACAAGAGCGGCCTCGATCCGGAAGCCTCGGCATTCGCGCTGGATCTGGGAGCCGAATACAACGGGTCCTCTCCATGGGATGTTGAATATATAAAAGTGGGCGATGAAATCACAGAAGGTCTCGTTCGATCACCCTTTCTCGTGTATCAATCAGGGGTTGTTACAAAGCCCCTCGGCGCAGAGGTGCTGGCTCAAACCTGGCGGCCCTACTTCAACAGAAACTATGCCCACTTCTGCTCCCATAGAAACACGCCGCCGGAAAAGGAGGCAGGGTGGCCGGCGGTCATCCGAAATGGAAACATCATCTACTTATCTCAACCCATCTTCCGGACCTACCACGAGCAGGGTATGCAGCTTCACCGAGACCTGTTCGCCAATTGCCTGAAGCTCCTGTACAGCGATCCCCTCGTCAAAATCCAGCTCCCCTCCTGCGGCCGTGTATCGATCATGCGTCAGGAGGAGAAAAATCGATTGATCCTGCACCTTCTCTACGCCAACCCGATCAAACGCGGCGCAGTTGAAGTGATCGAGGATGTAGTACCGCTGTTTGATATTCCGGTCGCTTTGCGGGTCGACAATGCTCCAAAGGCTCTTTACGTTGCACCGTCGAAGCAGGCTATCCCGTTTAAGTATGACGCTGGATACTTGAGCTTCACTGTCCCAAAGCTTCTGATGCATGAAATGGTGGTCGTAGATATGACCGCTCCATGATGTTATGGAAGGCGCCGCTTTTTAACTGCCAGGGCCTCTCTCAGTCCTGCTTAGGCCTCCGCCTCTCCCAACCCTGTTCGAAGAGCCGCAAAAAGTTCGACTCTCCGTAGGGATGTTTGGCGACCTCTTTCTCGTTGAGCTCGATTCCTAAACCCGGTAAGTCGGGGATCTCGACAAATCCATCCCAGACCCGTGGCACGCCCCTGAGAAGATCCCATGTCCACGGCTCCAGAAAATCGTCGAAGTTCTCTTGAATGAGGAAATTGGGGATCGAGGCGTGAATATGGGCATTGACGGACGTACACAGAGGACTCTGGGCCTGGTGGCAGGCTACCAGAGCATCGTAGGCTGCTCCTATTCCGCATACGGTCTTCAGGTTCCCAATGCCCAATTTTAAAACCTCAGGCTGAATGATGCCGATGAGTCTTGAAGAGAGCAGTTCACCAAAATCTTTGACTCGCTCGAACCGTTCCCCCAGTGAGATGGGCACCGATACCGAGCGGGCCACTTCGAGGGTCGATGCAATATCATTTGAAAGAACTGGAGTCTCGAAAAGCATGGGCTCAAACTCCTCGAGCAGCTTCCCCATCCGGATTGCATAGGGAACATTGAACCGATCGTGTCCCTCGATAAGCAGATCCACATCCGGACCAACAGCTTCTCGAACAGCCCTGACAATGGATACAGCAAGCCATTCGCTCGAACGCGTCATTCTAAGGTAGGCCTCTCCAAAGGGGTCAAACTTGAGAGCCGTGTAGCCTCGCCCAACCAGCTCAGCAGCCTTTTCGGCAAAAAACCCGGGATCCCTGGGACCCTGATACCATCCGTTGGCGTAGACCCGTAGCCGGTCTCGCTGCTTTCCTCCAAGGAGCTGCCAAAGCGGCGCGTTGAGCCTTTTCCCTATAATATCCCAGCAGGCAATCTCAATTCCGGTCATTCCAACGGATGCCCGAAGGTACCGCCCCTTGAGCATCTTGTCCCAGAGATAACCCGGATTGAGTGGATCTTCTCCCACAACGAATCTTGCCAGCTCTTCAACATCGCCCAGTTGGGGCTTTGTGGATAATCCACCCGTGGCCTCGCCAAGTCCGGTAATTCCCTCGTCGGTGAATACCTTGAGAAAGATCCAGTTTTTCCACGGATTACCGACAACAAAGGTTTTTACTTCGGTGATCTTCATCTTGATTGGCCGCTTATTGACCCCAGCTCATCAAAGGTTTCAAATCATCGAGGATATCATCTAAATAGTTCGAAGAGATTTCGTCCAGCGGCATAGGGCCGTTCCTCTTGAGCGGGCAGGCGATCACTCCCCTCCGATACAGAACCTCTTTGTAGCATCCTGGAAGCTGGTGCTCGAAGAAAAAGAGCGGGGCCATCTCCTTGTAGATCGCGAGAGCGCGCCCCTCGTCGCCTTCCTCCAGGG
>CAZLRN010000277.1:0-6612 GCA_964561715.1 uncultured Spirochaetales bacterium | reverse complement strand
GTCAAGCAGGCAGCGGAAGCAGAGCTGTTGGTGGCGATCAAGGCCGTCAACAAGGGCCACAGGTATCTAAGCCCCGAAATCTCCAAAGACATCATCGAAAAATACCTGCAAAGAACACCGGATGGGGAGGTGAAGGATTTTTCGATCCTCACCAGCCGGGAGCGGGAGGTTCTGCAGTTGATCGCCGAAGGAAAAACGAACAAAGACATCGCCGCGTTGCTCAAGCTCAGCGTCAAGACAGTTGATACCCACCGAGCCCATGTTATGGACAAGCTCCAGGCGCACAGCACGGCGGAGCTGGTTGTCCACGCCTCCCGGATCGGCCTGGTCGAGTAATAAAAACAGCAAAGTAAGGTTATTTTTCACTGGATATAGAGTATTTACCCGATCGAGATATCTCCCTTTTACCCCTATACTCAAAAAACAGAGATGCTTTGACCTAAACAAACGATGGTCAGCATGATCAGCGTGAAGGAAAAATCTTTTTGCAAGGGATAGAAAAGTGAAAAAAATGTTTGCAGAGATCCTTTCGGCTGTGATTCTCTTGGCTTTGCTGGTCTCCTGCGCATCCTTTGGGTTTGCCAACGTGGAGCTTACAAACCAAGGCGCTGTCCCGATTACTGAGCTGTATCTGGGGAACGCAGAGGCTGTGGAGAAAACGGGAACCCAGCGTGTAGGTCCGGACTACTGGGGATCGAACCTCCTGGAGACAGCGCTAGAACAGGGGGATTCAATCATTTTCCAGACCTTGCCGGGGATGTTCGACATCAGAATTGTAGACAGAAAGGGAAACGAGAAAGTACTGGACGATGTGGCGGTATCCAAAGACCAGACCGTGGCCATCGAATGCGCCGGGATCTCCGCTTGTACGTTGAAATAATGAAGAACAGAGCGATGAAGAAAATAAGGCTTCTGATTGTTGATGATAACGCTGCCTTTCGGCAGAAGCTAATCGAGTTCCTGAACGAGCATCAGGATTTAGAAGTGATCGGAGAAGTCGGCACCGGAAGAGAAGCCCTAAGCAAGGCCGAGGTATTGCAGCCCGATCTGGTGCTCATGGATGTAAGAATGCCGGATATGGACGGACTGAGCGCCACCCGCGCTCTGAAGGCTCTGGCCTCACCGCCGAAGGTGATCATCCTTACTGTGTTCGACTGTATCGAATACAGACAATCAGCCGAAGCTGTCGGTGCCGAGGGCTACCTTGTGAAGGCTACCATCACCGATGAGCTCGTTCCCGCGATTAGAACGCAGGTAGACTGCCATGAGCCGGCTATCGTTAGCAAGCAACCACAAGAGTAGAGATGTCCGTAGCAGACTTCAGCTACGATTGGGACGGCCAGTCCGCAAATGCTGTACAACTGAGGGTCGACGGCATTCAGAGGTATGCCGTTTCCGGGGGGGTGCAGAGAGCGCTGAGGAAATCGAACAGCCGTTTCGGTCGTATCGACGACATTGATGAACATGTCCAGGCTCTGGCGGGTACAGCAGCCCGAAACAACGGCCATGGGGTCTTTAAGGTAGATCCGCCTGCTGTCGTTATATAGGAGATGAGAGTATGAAGCTCCGCACACAATTCCTCCTCGGATACGTTGTGGTCTTGGCGATCATGATCCTGGTTGCCGGGTACATGTACCTGAACGTCACAGCCGTGATCGATACCCAGCACTGGATTGCGCATTCCCAGGAGGTCATGACCAAGGCCGAATTGATACAACGCTTGGCACGCCACATTCAAAGTGCTAAACGAGGCTTTCAGCTCACCGGTGAGGAAGCGCTCCTCCAGCCCTACGACGAGGCGATCGAGGAGTACCAGAGGGAGATCTCCAGTCTCGAAGAGCTTGTCTCCAACGACCCCCGGCAGGTCGATCGACTCGAGGAAATAGAGGCCATGATGAGCCGATACCAGAACACTGTGGTGCTGCGCGACATCGAACAGAGACGCAGGGTAACAGAAGGGACTCTATCGATGCAGGCGGTTATCGAATCGGTCAAGTCAAGAATCGGTGAAAGCATCATCGACCAGCTCGGGGAGAAGCTCAACGTCTTCGCCGAGGTGGAGAGAAACACGCTGGCAGAACGGGAGAAGCAAGCCGAGAAGGCGGAACTGCGAAGCGTCTATGTGTTGGTCTTCGGGACCCTGCTGGCCGTGGCGGTCGGGATTGCCGTCATGCTCGTCAGTCTTCGCACAATCGTGAGGCAGGTAGGAGGCGAACCGGCGGCGATCAGGGAAATCGCCGATGAGATTGCCAGTGGCAATCTGGATATGGATTTGGGAGGAGAGCTCGAAAAATCCACCGGCATCCGCGCCTCGATAGGCGCGATGCTGCTCTCTCTCAGAGAGAACAGGAAACAGACCGACAGCCAGGACTGGCTGAAAATGGGCATCGTCCGGCTCAGCGAGCTGATGCGCGGCGACCCCAAAGTCGAGGCTCTGGCCTCCAATGTGATCGCCGAGATGGCCACCTACCTCGAAGCCCAGGTGGGCGCCTTTTACCTCATGGCCGACAAGGGATCGGAGCCGGCTCTGTCGCTTCTGGGGAGCTACGCTTACCAGAAGCGCAAGAACCTGTCCAACCGCTTCAGCCTGGGCGAGGGGCTGGTAGGACAGGCGGCGCTTGAGAAACAGCAGATCCTGGTTCGCAACGTTCCGGAAGACTACGTGAAGGTGACCTCCGGCCTGGGCGAACGGTCTCCGCGGTTTATCTGTGTCATCCCCTTTCTCTACGAAGACCGGGTGAAGGGCGTGATCGAGGTGGGAACACTGAACGAGATGACCGACCTGCAACTGGAGTACCTGGCACAGGCGATGCCCGCTCTGGCTATTGCAGTCCAGAGCGCGCAGAGTAGAACGGAGCTGGCCGGTTCCCTGGAGGAGTCGCAGAAGCTTTCCGAGGAGTTGCAGGCCCAACAGGAAGAGCTCAAAGCAGCGAACGAGGAGCTGGAGGAACAGACCCAACGGCTGAAACAGTCGGAGGAGCGGCTCAAGGCCCAGCAGGAGGAGCTGCAGGTGACCAACGAGGAGCTGGAGGAGAAGAACGATCTTCTGGAGCGCCAGAAGCGGGAAATGGACAAGGCACAGCGCACCGTCACCGAGAAAGCCGAGGAGCTGGCGCTGGCCAGCAAGTACAAGTCTGAGTTTCTGGCCAACATGTCCCACGAGTTGCGCACGCCGCTCAACAGCCTGCTGCTGCTGGCCAGAGCCTTCACGGACAACAAGGAGGGGAACCTTACCGAGGAGCAGGTGGAGTCGGCAGGCGTTATCTATAAGAGCGGCAATGAGCTGCTCTCCCTGATCAGTGAGATCCTCGATCTTTCGAAGATCGAGGCCGGCCGTATGGAGCTCCGCTTCGCAGAGGTCGCTGTGGCGGAGATGGCCGAAGCCACCCGAAAAGCGTTTCAGCACCTGGCTGCCGAGAAGGGGCTAAAGTTAGAGGTGCGCGTGGAAGATGAGGCACCGGAGCACATCATCTCCGATCGCCAGCGTGTCGAGCAGGTTATCAAGAATATCGTCTCGAACGCCGTCAAGTTCACGGAAAAGGGCAGCGTCAGCGTTGCTTTCGGCCGTCCGGCACCCGGCGTCGGACTGGAGAGAAGCGGTCTCGATCCGGGGCGGACCATGGCCATAGCGGTTGTTGACACCGGCACCGGAATTGCGGCCGGGCACCAGAAGATTATATTCGAAGCTTTTCAGCAGGTTGACGGCAGCGCGGCGAGGAAATACGGCGGCACAGGCCTGGGGCTGTCCATATCGCGAGAGCTGGTTCGCCTTCTGGGTGGAGAAATCAAGCTGGCCAGCGAGCCCGGCCGCGGCTCGACCTTCACGATCTACCTTCCCCAGGATGCCCTGCAAGATCTACAGGCATCATCTTCGCCTTATTTGCATAAGCCTCTGGTCGAGCGGGCTGCTGAGCCTGTGGACCGAAACCCGGCGGCCAAAAGCGTTTCTATTCCGGATGACCGCGAAACGATCGAGGAGGGAGACCGCTCGATCCTCATCATCGACGACGATCTCCAGTTCACAGAGCTACTAGCCAGGCAGTGCCGTGACAAGGGCTTCAAGTGTTTGGCAGCGGCCTCCGGGGAGATCGGGCTTGACCTGGCCCGGCGATATCTGCCGCAGGGGATTCTGCTAGACATCAAGCTGCCGGGTATGGATGGCTGGCAGGTGCTCGAGCACTTGAAAGACAGCCCGTCGACCCGCCACATCCCGGTTCATGTCGTCTCCGTGGAGGAGCCGTCCACCGAGAGCTTACGAAAAGGCGCCGTCGGCCATTTGCAGAAGCCGGTGAGCTGGGACCAGATAGACAATGCCATCAAGAGGATGCAGGAAACATCAAGCCGCAAGGTCAAGAGCGTGCGGGTAGTGGAGGACAACCGGGATGTCCGGCGCGGCATCGTCAAACTGATAGCGGAGGAAAAGGTTCGGGTGAAAGAAGCCTCCAGCGCCAAGGAAGCGACCAAAGCGCTCAAGTCGCAGAGATATGACTGCATGATTCTCGATCTCGGTCTGCGGGATATGGACGGGGATACATTGCTCAAGACCCTCCAACAGGACGAAACGGTGGAGCTGCCACCGATCATCATCTATACCGCGCGAGATCTGACCCCTGAGGAAGAGATGAAGTTGCGTTCGTACTCCGATTCGATCATCATCAAGAGCGCCTGCTCGGAGGAGCGCCTGCTGGACGAGGTTACCCTGTTCCTGCACCGCGTGGTGGCGGAAATGCCGGCCAGTAAACGCCAGGTGATTACCAGCCTGTACGACTCCGATGCTTTGCTTCGAGAAAAGAAGGTTCTCATCGTGGACGACGACATGCGAACCGTTTTCGCCCTGTCGAAACTGCTTTCCGAAAGAGGTATGAAGACGCTCAAAGCGGAGAACGGTGAGAAGGCCGTGAAGCTGCTGGCTGAGCAGCCGGAGGTAGACCTGGTGCTCATGGACATCATGATGCCGGGGCTGGATGGTTACGAAGCCATAAAGCGCATCCGCGCCCAGGACAGGTTTAAGCAGCTTCCGATTATCGCTCTCACGGCCAAGGCGATGAAAGGCGACCAGGAACGCTGCATGGAAGCCGGCGCCAGCGACTATCTGACCAAGCCGGTGGATCAAGACCGCCTGATCTCGATGATGCGGGTGTGGCTGTACCGATAGGAGAATGCGCAAGCCGGGAAACGATGAAGCCGAACGACATCGAAAAAATCGAAGTGGATCTTCTTCTCGAATCGATCTTCCGGCGCTATGGCTACGATTTTCGTTCGTACGCCCGGGCTTCCATCGACCGGCGGATCAGGCAGTTCCTGTCTTCGAAGCGGATCCAGGTCATCTCGGAGCTGATTCCTCGCCTGCTTCACGAGGAGGAGACGTTCTCGGAGCTGGTGCAGTACTTCTCTATTCCGGTAACGGAGATGTTTCGCGATCCCTTCGTATACTGGGCTATTCGGGACAAGGTTGTATCCCTTCTTAAAACGTATCCCTTTGTCAGGATCTGGCACGCGGGTTGTGCCTCGGGCGAGGAGGTCTACTCGCTGGCCATCGTGCTCGCGGAAGAGGGGCTGTACAACCGCGCCACTGTTTTCGCTACCGACTTCAACGATTATGCACTGGAGCGCGCCAGGGAAGGTATCTACACCGCGGACAGAGTCAAGGAGTTTACGCGCAACTACCAGGAAGCCGGCGGCACCGGCTCGTTCTCCGAATATTACCATGCCAGATACGATTCGGCGGTGATGAACGCCGCCCTCAAGAAGCGCCTGACCTTTGCCAGCCACAACCTGGTCACCGACCATGTCTTTAGCGAGATGCACCTGGTCTTCTGCCGCAACGTGCTCATATACTTCAACCGCGAGCTACAGAACCGGGCGCTGCGGCTGTTCACCGACAGCCTGATCCGCGGCGGCTTTCTCTGCCTGGGCACGAAGGAGGACCTCCAGTTCAGCGAGGTTGCCGATGAATACGAGGTGGTCGACCATAAAGCCAGGATCTACAGGAAGAAGATGGGATGAAGGTTGCTCTTCCGAAGAAGCGGATCGCCGCACTTTCGGCTGGAAAGCAGGAAGCGCCCGGAGGTCCCTACGCGGCGGTGGTTGTAGGAGGTTCGGCCGGAGGTATGGAAGCGCTGTCCGCTCTCCTCGCCCCGCTTCCAGCCGACTATCCGCTCCCCGTGCTGGTAGTGCAGCACCTTCACAAGTCGGACGATGAATACTTCGTTCGACACCTGAATGACCGCCTCACCCTCCAGGTTACGGAGGCGCGCGATAAGGAAGCCGCCGAGCCGGGCCGCGTGTACGTGGCGCCCGCCGACTACCACCTGCTGGTCGAGCGGGGAGCTACGCTGGCGCTGTCCATCGACCCAAAGGTCAATTGGGCGCGCCCTTCCATTGACGTGCTGTTCGAAAGCGCGGCCAGGGCTTGGGCGGACGCCTTGATCGGTGTGATCCTCTCAGGGGCGAATGAAGACGGCGCACAAGGCATGCGGCTTATCCGGGACCTCGGCGGGCGCGCCATTGCTCAGGACCCCTCCACGGCCGAGTGTGCGGTCATGCCCCAGGCGGCAATCAGGAGCGCCCGGCTCGATATCGTGCTACCGCCGGAGGCGATCGGGGATCTAC
>CAZLRN010000276.1:5547-6631 GCA_964561715.1 uncultured Spirochaetales bacterium | reverse complement strand
CGCCTCCTCCCTCGGCCCAACACGGATCCGCCGACCTCGTAGTTGTCGCGACCAGGGAGATCAGCATTCCGGGCCAAAGGATTCATAGCCTGTCGCCGAGGGGAGACACCGTTCTTGCTTCGTCGATCGGCAGCGTCATAATCTACGATATTGCCAGCGAGGCCGTAAGTCATCGGTTTAGCCTGGAGGGAGCCCTCACCGATCCCGGCAGTGTTGCCTGGTCGTTCGATGGAACGGCGCTCGCCTTTACGGATAACTTCTTCTACCTATTCCGGGAACCCGATCTGTATGTCATCGACATCACAGAGGGGTCGCTTCGAAACATAACGGACGACGGCACGACCAAAGGGATAATGTCGAGGAGCCCCGAGGCGGCCAAGGCCCTCATCGATGTTACCCCTTGCTGGCTGCCGGACGCCAAATCTCTCCTTTTTCAGAGGCTGGTGGACAGGGGGGGTTGGGTCTCGAGGATCTTCAGAATCCCGAGGACCGGCGGTACTGCAGAGCCTCTTACCGAAGTGCTTTCCCACATTCCCAGCATTATCAACCTCCATATCAATTATCGCTCCGGGGCGCTTTACTACACAAACGAGACAGCCGGGAGGAGCGATCCCGAGGGAGGTATCTGGTTTCTCGAGCCAGGCGATCCACGACCCCACCAGATCGTGAGCAACGCTGAAGTCCCCACAGGATTCGTTGTCCTGGAAGGAATCGGCTACTCCGGCGAGATGGCTCTCGTCGTCTTTCCGGAGCCGATGCATGATGCCGCTGGTTTGCCGGCTTTCGCCCTTTTAAATCTCGGCAGTCACGAAACCGAGCCGATTACGGCTGGCCGCGGGACGACCCGATACTTAAATGCCACTCTCTCTCCCGACGGCACAAAGGTTCTCTATACCTACCAGAGCGGAGACGAAGAGAAGACCGTCGTGGCGGTTCGTGATGTCGACAATGGTAAAGAGTTCGTCCTGCTGGAGGCTCCCTATCCCGCTCTCTCGGCCCACTCGAGGAACGGAGTGATGGGGCTCGTCGGCCTGGACTGGGCTGCCAACGACCGGGTTCTGGCCATCCTGGACGACGGGGCCAG
>CAZLRN010000276.1:0-5447 GCA_964561715.1 uncultured Spirochaetales bacterium | reverse complement strand
GATCGTGACGGATCGATCAGTCGAAGACAGATCGATTACTTCATCGAGAGAGCTGATGGGGGCGCGGGGCTGCTTCTCGTCGGCGCCACCTATGTTTCTCCGGAATCAAAGGGCCATATCTTTCAACAGGGACTTCACACCGATGCCGTCGTTGGCAGCTATGCAAATCTGGCTGAAGCTGTTCACGAGCACGGCGCAAAGATAGGCGTTCAACTCAACCATCAAATCTTGCGTTTCCATTCCAGTGAGCGTCGTGGGGCGCATAACCGATCGTGGTTATCAGATAATCCATGCGTCTCTTCCGGCGCTCATTACCGTGGTAAAGGGCATCAATCAGCCCAGAGACCCGCAGCGCTCTCATTTCAATGCTTCCATCACGAAGCTCGATGCCTCTTTTCTGGACTGCAGGCGCGAGAGGCTCGGGGCGGATGGATCTCCCACGCAGGTGGTGAAAATCGAAGCGGCGGCGCAACGACAACGGCAGCAGGTTCTAATCGACAGCAAGCTGCCGGCCCAGGAGAGGCTGAGGCAGGTCATCACGGGCGGAATCAAGAGCAAGGAGAATGCGCTGAAGATACACGGTGCATCCGCTGAGGCGGCTAAACGAACCGTAGATTTCATCTTGGATATCATGGAGATGGGAGCTGGACCCACGCAAGAGGTGTCAGGCCCGGGATCTTGTTGAATTTGTTGAGGAGTTGGGCATGAGTCGAGAGGAAGAACGTGTGCCTTTGAGGGAAGCGGTTGCCCAGGTCGAGGTAGCCATAACCAGGCTGGCGCTGCTGCACCTCGCGTTTTCCAAGGCCATCGTGCAAGAGATGGGCCGCGAAAAAGGGAAAGATTTGATCATCAAAGCGATCGCACAGTACGGCCAGTCCGTAGGGGAGAGAACCAAGCGGGGATTCCAGGACCTCCCCAAATATGGAGTCACGGAGAAGAGCGAGGATGGCATAGCGTACAACTGCGTTTTGGGGAAGATTTTTCGAGAGTATGGCGAAGAAGAGCTGGGATGTCTTTACTGCTACGTGGATGCAGCTAAATCAATGGCCGTGGATCCCAAAAAGAAACTGGTTCACAAGACGAGCCTCGCTTGCGGGGACGACCACTGCACCTTCGAATGGCTTCCCACTACCGAGAAGGAAAGGGAGGATTTCGCAAGGAAGGCGCCGGACTGGAAATACGTGGACCAGCGTCTAGTGAGAGGGAGCAACCTAGACTAGCTCCGCCCGTAGGAGTAGCCCTCCTCGTACATGGCCACGATATTTTCGGGCGGGCTGATCGCCTGGAGCCTGTGGCAGGGCGCTAGAATATAGCCGCCGCCTGCACCCAGGATATCGATGTTGTCCCGGACCTCCCTGCGGACCTCTTCTACGCTTCCACGTGCCAGAGTCCGCTGATTGTCCACCGCTCCGTGGAACACCAGTTTATCTCCAAAATCCCTCTTGAGGGCGGCACGATCCATTCCGCGACAGCGCCATTGGACCGGATTCAGAATCTGGACGCCGGCCTCGATCAAATCGGGAATCGCCTTTCGTATCGCTCCATCGCTGTGCAAAAAGACCTGTGCCCCCTTCTCGCGGGCCAGGGCGGCCATTTTTCGGATTCCCGGAATGAAGAGGGTACGAGCCGTCTGGGGGGAGAAGAGCAGGTCTTGCTGAGAGCCCATGTCATTGTTGAGCATCGCGATATCGATCCGTCCGGGGATGCATTCGAAAACTCTCGTCGCGATCTCGCAATGCAGCTCGACAAGCTTATCCATGCAGTAAAGGACAATCTCCTGATTGGCCGCATAGTCAATAAAAGCCTGTTCCATACCTCTGAGACGGGTGTACAGAGTGTAAATGCCCGACATGAGGAACTGAACCGGCCGCTCCTCCATGCCCTCCACCTGTTCAGCTACAGCAGAACAATCCCACCAGTCCGCGACAGGCCAGCGATATCCGGCCTCTATCTGCTCCACCGTCTCGAAAGCTGCCATCGGATGGCGCACCGCTTCCAGGTAGCGGCCTGTTCCGTAGTCGGCGTAGGTATAGCCGACTCCGAAGATGTCTTCATCAGCCTCCACAGAAGGACCCACGTAGGCGGGTTCGACGGCGACAGGGCGGTCGACATTCAGACGGTCGAACATCTCATCCAGGGATCCCACTCCCAGGTGAGCCATCATCCTGTCTTGAATTTCATCGGTTCCCCACCAGTCCATGGGAATCCGGTCTGGCTTTTCCCGGTTCATCACAGCGAGCCAGCGCTCTCGAGATGTCATGGATCTATCTCCTCACTATCCAGCATGATAGTCTGTGCAGTCCGGCCGGTCAACTCGGCTCTTCAGGCAAAAGCCGTAAAAAGTCTTGCCTCTCCCTGTAGAGTCCGCATAGAATTGCAGGATAGGAGGCAAAAAGTGCCGCAGCTGATCTCCCTCGCCATGGCGATTGCGCCTGCCCTTATTTTGTTAGCTTATTACTATCGGCAGGATAAGAGGAAACCGGAACCCAAGGGATTGATCTTCAAGATATTCCTTTTGGGCATTATATCTATTATACCGGCCATCCTCCTGGAGTTGGCTCTTTCGGCGCTGGAGGATTTCGTAAGCTGGTGGGCACTTCTCTACTATCTCTTCGAAGCCTTTGTGGTGGCCGGCATATGCGAAGAGCTCATCAAGCTGTGGGTCGTGACCTCCTTCGCCTATAAGAACGTTCATTTCGACGAGGTGATGGACGGCGTCGTCTACACCATCGTTGCGAGTCTCGGCTTTGCCTGCATGGAAAACATTCTCTACGTGATGGACCGTAGTTGGACGGTTGCCCTTCTCAGGGCTTTCACGGCGGTTCCGATGCATGCTGTTTGCTCGGGCATGATGGGTTACTACATCGGGAAAGCCAAGTTTGCCTCTGAAAAAGCCGAAGAATCGGCCCTTATGAAGCGGGGATTCTGGACAGCCGTCGGTATTCACGGACTCTATGATTTTCTGCTGTTCAGTATTCCCCTCTTCGGAATCGTAGTAGCCTTCGGCGTGATCCCGCTTTTGATTTGGGCCTTTTTCGCACTGCGCAAAAAAATCAAGACAGCCGTATCCGAAGACGAGGAGGCGGGGCGAATTTAGATAGGCAGCCGATGATTAGGTGATGCGGTCATACACATCGAGGCTGATGATGTGCTTTGGTCTTTCTCCTCTTAAATAGCTTTTTAAGTTTTCCAAAGCCAGCCGGCCGCAAAGCCCCTTTCTCTCGTGAGTGGGACCGGCGATGTGCGGAAGCAGGTTAACGTTTCGTAGCCCTCTGAGGGGAGAATCCGGTGGCAGGGGCTCCCTCTCATAGACATCGAGGCCGATCTGCAGTTTTCCCTCCTTTGCGACACGAATGAGGGCGTTTTCGTCGACCAGCGCACCCCTCCCCACATTGACGAAACAGGCCCCTTTGGGAAGCATTCTGAGATGGCGCTCCTCGATGCTGTGATAATTCTCAGGGGTGTTGGCCTCCAGCTCGACAAGTACTTGGCTCCGCAGGAATAGCTCCTCCAGAGACTCTGCTCTCCCTACACCTGATGATCGCAGAATCGATTCCGGAACAGGCTCGGAGTAAGCTATTACCTCGACCTCGAAGGGACGCAAAAGCTCGACGAGGGCTCGTGCGACGTTTCCGAAGCCGTGCAGCCCAACCCGTTTGCCGAAGAGAGAGTTGTTCTCCACCCATCGTTCTGGTTTCCAAGAGCCCTCAGTGTGCATGGCCAAAGCCCAATGGTGGCTTCGCCTCAGACAAGAGAGAATGAGCAGAAGCGCACACTCGGCTACAGTTTCGCTGACTGCGTTGCCCCAGTTGGAGACGAGCAATCCCTTCTCGATAAATCCCCGAGGCACTTTCTTTCTGACCGAACCGGCTACATAACAGTAATACTTGAGATGCTGCAAGTATTCGTCGAGGCGACTCTGATCGAGGGCCGGAGTCTTCCAGGCGGAGAGGATAATCTCGGGCCGGAATTTCCCGATGTTTCGATTGAACTCATTCGCTTCTAAAGAATTCGATGGCAGGAGAAGATGATTAGGAAAAATCGACAGCAGCTGATCAAATAGAGGATCCGGAAAAAAGTCCTGAATCTCCTCATCTGTCAGTGCTAACAAAATTCTAATAGCTGTAGCCATAATCGTCTCTTTCGCCTACACTACGCGAATACGAAATTATAACATCTGCGGAACAGGAAAGTAGACTAACAGACATGACTGAACGAAGCAATGCTTTGACGAGCATCTGGACCAGGGACGTGATTCTGCTCGGTATGACGGTTTTTTTTGTCAGGTTTGGACAGGGCATACAACAGGGAGTCAGCACCAACTTCTTTGTGAACACCTTGGGATTGGGCGGAGACCAGGTTCTCTGGCTGGCTGGAATACGGGAGATCCCCGGCCTGGCGCTGATGTTTCTTGCGGCCCTCACGATGCGTGTCCCCCAGTCCCGCCGGGCAACCCTTGCCCTTCTCATGATGGGCATCGGCTACGGTAGTTTTTACTTTGTCCATTCGTACGGAACGCTCATCGCCATGTCTCTGGTGGCGAGCGTAGGATTTCACAATTGGATGCCCCTTCTGAGCTCACTGGGCATGGGTCTGGTCGGAAGGCAGCGGTCCGGGCGCGTGCTGGGACGCATGAACGGCATCGGCTCCCTCGCCTCGATGGCCGGAATGCTTATGATCGTTCTCTTTTCCGAACGCTTCGGGCTTCGAGTGTTTTACGTAGTCAGTGGCCTGCTTATGATCATGTCGGCTGCAGCGGTTTACCAGCTGCCAACGGACATAGGGGGAAACCTGAAAAAGACACCCCGCCTCATACTGAAGAAACGATACTGGCTCTACTACGTATTGACGTTTTTCGAGGGCTCGCGGACACAGGTCTTCCACACTTTTGGCGCATGGGTCTTGGTGAGTCAATTCGGTCTAAATGCCCAGAGGATAAGCGCCGTCCTCATCGTAAGCGGATTGTTGAACTTTCTGATAGCGCCGCACATGGGAAACTGGATCGATCGATTCGGCGAAAAAAGAATGCTCTCGGTGAGTTATGCCGCGCTGGTTCTTGTCTTTGTCGGCTACGCGACGATTCGCAATGTGTGGGTTCTCGCGGTGCTGTTCATAATGGTACGTATGCTGGTCCTCTTCCGGATCGGTCTGCAAACTTATCTCAATCGGATAGCACCTGTAAATGATCTGTCTCCGACTCTTTCAGCTGGGGTGAGTATCAATCATATCTCCTCTGTCGGGATGTCCATGATTGCGGGCACACTGCTCGGTATCGTCGGTTACCAGACTCTGTGCTGGGGAGCAGCAGGGATGATCACGCTTTCCATTCCCTTTGCCCTGTCGATACGGATTCGAAAGCCGGCCGAAGCTTGAGAAACCTCCGGCTCAGGCGTTGCCGGAAAAGAGTTTTTTGCTGGCTTCCGAATAGTAAAACCGAAAGGAGCGGA
>CAZLRN010000275.1:0-6650 GCA_964561715.1 uncultured Spirochaetales bacterium | reverse complement strand
TGTTACAGCCGTATAGAAATAGGCGAAAAAGACAATCAGGAGGCCGTAGCAAATCTGATACAGGACACCAGTCGGACTCAGAAGAGAGGCCGCTCTCTGGAGCCAGGGCACGTTTCCGCCGAGACTCTGGGCGATCTGAATAGGAAAGGATAGTACGGAGGAGGCAAAGATAACGGGTATGACACCCGAGGGATTTATTTTGAAGGGTATGTAGGTATTTTGGGCGCCGTAGATTTTTCTCCCGATGACCCGCTTGGCGTAATGAACCGGTATTTTCCTCTGCCCCTGCTGCTCATAGATGACCAGAGAGACAACTCCGACAAACATGGCAAAAACAATGATAACGTAAACCGGATTGAGGTTTTGAGTGGGATCACGCACGACCTGAATCATGCGGTTTATCGCCCAGGGTATACGCGCAACGATCCCGGCAAAGATGATGATAGAAATCCCATTGCCGATTCCCCTCTGCGTAATCTGTTCTCCCAACCACATGACAAAGAGTGTACCCGTCGTAACGGTAAGCATCGCCACCAGAGCAAAGACCGCCGGCGAAATTGTAATCGCATCTGGAATCTGATCCGTCATACGGGTGACGGCAAAGGATTGGATGAGGCATACCGGAATCGTGGCGTATCTCGTGTATCTATGTATCTTCTTCCTACCGCCTTCCTCCTCAGAGAGCTTTTTCAGCTTCGGGAAAGCTATTGTTAAAAGCTGCATTATGATCGAAGTTGTGATGTAGGGCATAATGCCGAGCATCATGATCGAAAAGTTTTTCAGTGCACCTCCGGAGAAGAAATCGAGAAAATCGATGATACTGCCAGCCCCAGAAGCCTGCTGACTGAAGTAGGAAACGATGACGTTTCGGTCTATTCCTGGGATGGGAAGAAAAGTCCCCAGTCGAAAAATTATCAGCAATCCGATGGTGAAAAGGATTCTATCGCGAAGGTCTTTTACTCTGAAGATATCAAAAATCGGATTACTTGCCATTCTTAACCACCATTCTCGTCCTTTGGCTCATTCGAGGTATCCTCTGCGGCTCCGTCCATCCCCTCTGGCTCCGTTTCCTTTACCTTGTCTTGAGGTTTTTCGACTGCTTTTTCGCTCCCTATCCACTCACCGCCGGAGCCTGTAATCTTCGAAAGGGCCGATTGTGTCACTTTGGCAACGTCGATCTTGAGTTTTTTGCTGATCTCGCCGTTTCCGAGTATCTTGACGTTCACTCCTTTCTTTCCGATGAGTCCTTTTTCGAGCAGAGAATGGTTATTTACCACATCACCATCCTCGTATCTATTTTCGAGCTGTCCCACATTGACGATGCTGTATTCCTTTTTAAAACGGCTATTTGAAAAACCCCTTCGTGCGATGCGTCTGTAGAGAGGCATCTGACCTCCCTCGAATCCCAACCTCACTCCACCGCCTGCTCTTGCGTTTTGGCCCTTATTGCCGCGACCACACCGAATGCCCTTACCTGTAGCATACCCTCTACCGCGAATCTTCTTTTTTTTAGCTCCACCTTTTGGGGCCTTCAGTTGGCTCACTTCTCGTTGCTTGTCCGTCATCAATCGATCTCCTCGACATCTACTAAATGGGAAACCGTGTTAACCATGCCAAGAATCGCGGGATCCACCGCATGATCCGCAGAGCTGTTGATCCGCCCCAATCCAAGAGCCTTGATCGTCTTCACGTGTTTTGGTTTTCTCCCAATAAGACTCTTTCTCAGAGTGACCCTAATCCGCTTGGTTGCCATTCTTAACCCCACAATTCGTTTATCGATTTCCCGCGCCCAGCGGCGACAACCCGGGCATTCATCAAGCTCTGCAGAGCGTCGATAACAGCCTTTACGATATTCATCGAGTTTTTCGATCCCAGAGACTTGCTGAGGATATCTGATATTCCACATACATCCATTACAGCCCTAACTGGACCTCCAGCTATAATGCCGGTTCCCGGAGCTGCGGGCTTTAGAAGAACCTCGGCCCCTTTGTACTTGCCAATGACCTGATGTGGAATGGTCGTATTCTTAATAGGAACTCTGATTACTTTCCTCTTAGCTTTTTCTAGGCTCTTGCGGATAGCCTCCGAAACGTCATTGGCTTTGCCAAATCCGATTCCGACACGACCTTTCCGATCTCCTACGACGACAAGAGCGGAAAAGGAAAACCTCCGGCCTCCCTTAACGACCTTAGCCACACGATTCAGACGTACGAGCTTTTCTACAAACTCACTCTCACTCTTATCGTAATCCACACACTCCCCCTAGAACTTAATGCCCGATTTCCTCATACCATCGGCAACGGTTTTCAAAATGCCATGATACAGGTAGCCATTTCGATCGAACACAATCTGGTCTATCTTTTTTTCTCTGAGCTTTTCTGCTAGCTTTTCTCCCAGTTTTCCGACCTGGCTCATGTTGTTCTTGATATCGTATAGATCCTTCTGCCGGTTCGAAACGGCAGCTAGAGTAACCCCTTCGGTATCATCCACCGCCTGAAGATAGGTGAATCGGTTGCTTTTGAAAATGGTGACTCTCGGACGCACAGAAGTTCCGGATAGCCTCTTCCTGATACCGACTTTGCGTCTTGATCTTCTATTTAGCTTCTCAGCCCATCTTCTCATTTTAGCCTACCCCAGTCTTTCCGACTTTCTTTCTCACCGTCTCGGTGTCATATTTCACTCCCTTGCCCTTGTAAGGCTCAGGAGGCCGAAAAGCTCGGATTTCTGAACATACCTGTCCAAGCTGTTCTTTATCGATACCCTTTACCAAAATACGGTTGTTCGACTCGACCTCAATCGTAATATCGGGAGGAATGGGATATTCGATCGGATTGGAGAATCCTAAGTTGAGAATGAGGTTCTTGCCCGCCAACTCAGCACGATATCCGACACCATTAATCGTCAGTAAGGTCTCAAAGCCTTTGGAAACACCCGTGATCATGTTGCTTATCAAGCTTCTGATAAGCCCATGCTTGGCCTTGCATTGCTTCGTCTCATTCTTTCTCGTAACTTTCACCTGATTCCCGTCGATTTCCACGTCGATGAGCGAATCAATATTCCTATCCAGTTTACCCTTGGGGCCTTCGATCAGGATAGACCGGTCCTCCATAGTAACCTTGACTCCATTGGGAATTTCTATAGGTAAGTTTCCAATCCTAGACATCTATCACAACTCCCTACCAGACGCTGCAGATAAGCTCACCACCCACCTTTTTTTCTTGAGCTTTTTTGCCGGTTGTCACTCCAATTGAGGTTGAAACGATAAGCGTCCCATATCCGTTGAAGATACGAGGCATGGTTTTATAGCCCCTGTAAATTCGCCTGCTTGGCTTCGATATCTTCGTTATGCCCTTGATAACGGGTTCTTCTTTCTCATCATACTTGAGGAAAATTCTCAGGTAGTTCTTATCATCCTGAACCACCTTTTTGAAGTTTTTGATATAGCCCTCGTTCTTGAGAATCTTGGTGATTTCCAGCTTCAGCTTGGATGTAATGATATCGACCTTTTCGAACTTCGCCATATTGGCATTTCTAATTTTCGTCAGCATATTGGCTACTGGATCAGTCACACTCATTCTCTATTACCCTCCCTACCAACTCGATTTCGTGACACCGGGAATGAGGCCCTCGCTAGCCAGATTCCTGAAGCAGATCCTGCACATCTGGAATTTGCGCATATATCCTCTTGATCTACCGCAGATACGACAGCGACTCACTTTTCTGGTCATGTATTTGGCTTTCCGCTGTGCCTTTAAAATCATTGCCTTTCGTGCCATTCGATTTATCCTCTCAATACTAGCTTCTGAAGGGCATACCAAATTTGGTAAGAAGGCTTCTCGCCTCTCCATCTGTCTGTGCCGTGCTGACAATGGCGATGTTGAGACCCGCAATTCGTTCGATCTTATCGTAATCTATCTCCGGGAAAATGATCTGTTCATCGATTCCAAGTGAATAATTGCCGTTTCCGTCGAATGCATTGGGGTTCATTCCTCGAAAGTCTTTGACTCGAGGAAGTGCGACATTCATGAGTCGATCGATAAACTCATACATTCGAGCTCCACGAAGGGTCACCTTTGCTCCAATCTCCATACCGGCTCGAACCTTGAATGCAGCGATCGACTTTCTGGCTTTTGTCTTAACAGCCTTCTGACCTGTGATCTGACCTAGCTCGACAAGAGAAGAATCGAGAAGCTTCTTGTTCGCAATCGCCTCTCCCACACCCATACTGACCACGATCTTCTCGAGCTTGGGAATCTGCATCACGGTTTTGTAGCCGTACTGCTCCATCAACTCTTTTGCAATAGTTTCGTGGTAGCGCTTCTTGAGTCTCGGAACCGTTTCTTTCGGCTTATTTGTCTCTCTTCTCTCTGCCGTACTCATTACAGCTGCTCCCCGCACTTTCTGCAGACTCGATTTTTAGCTCCCTTTTCGATTTTATACCTGATCCTGGTTGGTCCGCACCTTCGGCAAACGATCTTCACGTTAGACCAATGAATGGGAGCCTCAATTTCGACGATTCCTCCCTTTTGATTCTTTTGCGACTTTCTCATGGTCTTTTTGACCATGTTCAGCCCTTCGATGATGACGCGACTTCGAGAATGATCGATACTCAGAACCTTTCCCTGCTTACCCTTCTCTCTGCCATTCAGAACCCTCACTTCATCGCTTCTCTTTAGCTTACTCTTCATCGACACTGACCTCCGCTCAAATGTACGGCAACTCCGACTCTAAGGCACTGCTTAGTGCCAAGACCAATTCCTAATGATCAAGATCATTTCCTAATGATCAGAGCACTTCTTAGTGCCAAGACCAATTCCTATTGGTCAGAGCACCTCGGGTGCCAGGGAGATGATCTTCATATAATCTTTATCCCTTAGCTCTCTCGCCACAGGACCAAACACACGCTTACCTTTGGGATTCTTCTGTGGATCGATAATGACACAAGCGTTGTCATCGAATCTAATATAGGTGCCATCCGGTCGACGATACTCCTTTTTGGTTCGGACCACCACGGCACGCTCTACATTGCCTTTCTTGATCGGTTGGTTGGGCAAGGCATCTTTTATCGCGACAGTTATAACGTCGCCGACGCGGGCTACCTTTTTTTTGCTACCGCCCAGCACCTTGATGCACATCGCTTTTTTAGCGCCACTGTTGTCCGCAACGTTTAGTATGCACTGCACCTGAATCATTACCGTCTCCTATTCGACTGGCTCTGCCTTTTCCAGGATCTCCAGGAGCCTCCATTTCTTTTCTTTGCTTAGAGGACGAGACTCGATGACACGAACCACATCTCCAATTCCACACTCATTCTCCGCATCGTGGGCTTTTATCTTCTTGGACACGGTGATGTACTTCTTATAGAGCGGGTGAAGCTTTCTTCTGTAATAGGAGACGACAATCGTTTTATCCATCTTGTTGCTGACAACCTCGCCGGTCAGCACCTTTTTGTTCCTTTTGGCAGTGACACTCTCAGCCTTCTTTTCAGCCATTACATTCTCCTGATCCACTCACTATTCCGTCCTCATACCCAACTCATACTCGTGTATGATTGTATTCAGCCGGGCGATTTGCCGCCGCAGGGTTCGCTTTCTAAGAGGGTTATCCACGTGACCGACCACAAGATTGAACCGAAGATCCCTGTATTCCTTTTTCATCTCTTCTCGTTTGGTGAGGAGTTCCTTTAGAGTCAGGTCCTTGAAAGAGTCCTTCATCTTTTAATCCAGTTCCCTTCTTGCGACGAACTTTGTTTTAATCGGCAGCTTGCTTCCGGCCAGACGCATAGCCTCTTCGGCTAGGTCTCTATCAATCCCAGCAACCTCGAAGAGAACCAAACCAGGTTTTGCCGTTGCAACCCAGTACTCTGGAGTACCTTTTCCTTTGCCCATCCTGGTTTCCGCAGGCTTCTTGGTATAGGGCATATCAGGAAAAACCCTGATCCACACTTTGCCGCCTCTTTTGATATGCCGCGTAAGTGCAACCCGGGCAGCCTCGATTTGTCGGTTTGTGATCCATTTGCTCTCAAGGGCTAAAAGCCCGAAGTCACCGAACGAGATCGTGTTTCCTTTTGTAGCGATGCGATTGATCGCTCCTGCTCTTCTCTGCCGCTTCCGGTACTTAGTTCGCTTGGGACTCAGCATCTCGGTCTATCTCCTTGATCCGGCTCTCTCTCGGCCCTGCTTGCTGACAAGAAGCCCGGCATCTTCCTTCTTGGCGTCGCGGCCAAAAACTTCGCCATTAAAAATCCAAACCTTTACGCCAATAGTGCCAAAAGTTGTCTGAGATTCGGCAAATCCATAGTCTATGTTGGCGCGAAAGGTGTGAAGCGGAATCCGTCCCTCCTTCATCTCGAGAGATCTAGACATCTCCGCTCCTCCCAAGCGACCGCCAATTTTGATTTTGATGCCCTGTATACCGCCTCTCACTGCGTTCTGCAACGCCATTCTCATTGCTCTGCGGAATGATGAGCGGGACCTCAATTGGCGGGCAACATTCTTCGCTATCAGTGTGGCATCCAATTCGGGACGTTTGACCTCTTTGATCTTAATCTGGATCTTTTTCCCGATTATCTTCTGCAGCCGCGCTCCTAACTTCTCGATGTTGGCGCCTCGGACACCGATAATCGCGCCAGGACGACCGGTATGGATCAA